>DATGVY010000148.1:0-5775 GCA_035299845.1 Streptosporangiaceae bacterium | reverse complement strand
CAGCTGGGCCGGGGTCATGGTCAGCCGGAGATAGCTGATGACGGAACTGGCCAGCCGCGGCCCGGTGAGCAGGTCCGCGTATGACTGCACGGCCTGCTGGGAGAGCAGCGTGCCCTGGTAGGCCAGGGCCGGATCCGTGGTGTTGGTCTGCGCCGACACGTAGAACGTCACGCTCGAGGCGTAGCGCGGCGTCATCCGCGCGGTCAGCGCCGCGCTGCCGCCGACGGCGAGCAGCGTGACCACCACGATCAGCTTCCAGTGCTCCCTCAGGAGCTGGAAGAAAGCTCGTACATCCACGGCTGGCCGGCCTCCCTGCGGTGACGATGACGCCTCGTTTAGACTACAGACAGTCGCGATATAAATACAGAGCGTATCTATCCAGCGCCGCGGGTTTGAATCGGGGGGATGGCGTGCAACTGAATCTCGCGGTGCTGGCGCCCGCGACCGCCCTGGATCGCGATCGGGGGGAGGCGTGAGCAACGAGGTGCTGCGCGCCGATGTGCCTTGCCCGCGGGGACTGCGGGCCTACCCCGTACGCCGCTGCAGCCGTGTCGTGGCGGAGGCGGGCTACGACGTGGCTGCCTGGCTTTGCGGGCTGCTGGCAGCTGCCTGGGTCGCCCGCGACCTCGCTGGCGCAAGCATCCAGGCACCCGTCCTGGTACGCGCCGCGCTGGCTGTCTGTCTCGCGCAGGCAGCGTCCGGGCTGCGGGCCGGGCTCTACCCGAGGCGGTACCAGCGGGGCAGCTTCGACGAGGTCAAGGCCGTCGGCATGGCGGCCGCCGGGACTGGCCTGTCCCTTGCCATACTGGGCGGCTTCCTGGTTCCCGGTCAGCGGACGGCGCTGGCCACAGTTGCCTGCGCGGTGGTATTCGCTCTGCCCGCGATGCTCGGTGCACGGTATCTGGCATTCGCGGTCCGGCAACGCTCCCGTGCCGCCGCATCGTCCGCCGTCAAGATCATCATCTTCGGGGCAGGCAGCGCGGGCACCCAGCTCGCGCAGCGGCTGGCCGGCCAGCGCGGCTCCGAATACCACCCGGTGGCCATGCTCGACGACGACCCGGCGATGCGCCGGCTTAGAGTCCGGGGAATCCCCGTGCTCGGCGGCCGTGAGCAGATGGCGGAAGCAGCGGCCGCGACGGGCGCCACGGTGCTTGTCATCGCCATCGCCCGGGCGAGCGGCGCCGCGATTCGCGAGCTAACGCTGCAGGCCGAGCGCTGCGGACTCACGCCGAAGGTGATCCCGTCGGTCAGGGAGCTGCTCAGCGGCAGCGCCCGCATTGACGGCGTGCGCGATCCGCACATCAGCGACCTGCTCGGCCGTCGGCCGGTAGAGACCGACCTCGCCGCAGTGGCAGGCAGCTTCGCCGGCAAGCGGATCCTGGTCACCGGCGCTGGCGGGTCCATCGGCGCTGAACTCTGCCGCGAGCTGCACCAGCTCAGGCCGGCTCAGTTGATCATGCTGGATCGCGACGAATCCGCCCTGCACGCCATCCAGCTGACATTGCACGGCCGGGCACTGCTCGACTCTGACGAGACGGCGCTGGCCGACATCCGCGACGCACGCCGGGTCGGGCAGCTGTTCGAGCAGCTCCGGCCGCAGATCGTCTTTCATGCCGCCGCGCTCAAGCACTTGCCGCTGCTGGAGCGCTATCCCGCTGAGGCGCTCAAGACCAATGTGTGGGGCACCCGCATCGTGCTGGCGGCGGCCGCGGCATGCGGCGTCGAGTCGTTCGTGAACATCTCGACGGACAAGGCCGCCGATCCGGCGAGCGTGCTCGGCTATTCGAAGCGGCTGGCGGAGCGGCTGACCGCCCACATGGCCAGCCAGGCCGCCGGAACCTACCTGAGCGTCCGCTTCGGCAACGTCCTGGGCAGCCGAGGGTCGGTGCTCACCGCGCTCACCGCGCAGGTGGCCGCGGGTGGGCCGGTCACGGTCACACATCCCGAGGTCAGCCGCTACTTCATGACCGCCAACGAGGCGGTCCAGCTGGTTCTGCAGGCCGCCGTGATCGGGCGCGGCGGCGAGGTTCTCGTGCTCGACATGGGCGAGCAGGTGCAGATCGCGGAAATCGCCCGGCGGCTGGCGGCCGGCGCGGCGCGCGAGATCGACATTGTGTACACGGGCCTGCGGCCTGGCGAGAAGCTGACCGAGGACCTACTGGGGCCCGGCGAGGTGGACGACCGGCCTTGTCACCCGCTCATCAGGCACGTCCAGGTGCCGCCGGTGGCGCCAGCCGAGGTCATGAGCCTTGACCCGGACGCTGCTGCCGCCGAGCTCCGGGCCGCTCTGGCCCGCTGCTCGGGCAGCGCTCACCCCGGGCTGACGCGATCAGGTGCCAAGGCATGGTGACCCGAGGCCGGGGCTCTACTGGCCGGTATCTCACCAGCCGCGGACGAACCTCGGCCGACGCCGGGCGCGACACGCCGGGCACGCAGTACCACGGGAAGCGCATCCTCGACCTGGCGACTCTGAGCCTGCTGGCCATTCCGGCCGTGGTGCTCGGCGCGATCTGCGCGCTGGCGATATGGCTCGAAGACGGGCCGCCCGTGTTCTTCCGCCAGGTGCGCGCCGGGCGCGGCGGGCGGCCATTCGTCCTGCTCAAGCTACGGACGATGACCAGCGCCCGGCATCGCAGCGACGCGTTCCCTGAGCCGGCCAGCATTACCAGGACCGGCCGGCTGCTCCGCCGGCTGTCCATCGACGAGTTGCCACAGCTGATCAATGTGCTGCGCGGCGAAATGAGCCTGGTCGGACCGCGGCCCACGCTTCCCTATCAGGTCCAGCGGTATGACTCGCGGCAGCTGGGCCGCCTGCGCGTGCGACCCGGGCTGACTGGCCTGGCGCAAGTGCACGGCCGTAACCGGATGAGCTGGCCCGAGCGCATCGAGTGGGACCTGCGGTATGTCGAGAACCAGAGCCTCCGGCTCGACCTGGCGGTGCTTGCCTGCACTGTCCGGGTGATTCTGACCGGCGACGGGGTGGCAGGTCACTCGCGCCACGACCCCATTGCGCAAGTAGCTGAAAGGCGGTGTGCAGTGCCCGAAGTTATGCCACGCATCCGGCTGGCGAAGCCCGATATCGGAGCGGAGGAAATCGAGTCCGTCCGTGCGGTGCTCACCAGCGGCACCCTCACTGACGGCCCGCAGAATGCCGCGTTCGAGCGAGAGTTCGCGGACCGGCATTCCGCCGGGCACGGCGTAACATTCGCCAGCGGGACCGTCGCACTCGCGGCCATGCTGCTCGCCGAGCACATCGGCCCGGGCGATGAGGTGATCGTCCCGTCGATGACCTTCGTCTCGACCGCGACCTGCGTGCGTCACGTGGGGGCGACCCCGGTGTTCGCCGACATCGACCCGCGGTCGTTCAACCTGGATCCTGCCGAGATAGCCAGGCTGGTCACCAGAAAGACCCGCGCCGTCCTGACCGTGCACTACGCCGGGCAGCCCGGAGAACTCGACCAGCTTCAGAAGACGTGCGCCGATCACGGCCTGCTGCTGCTCGAGGATGCCGCGGAGGCGACGGGGGCCGAATTCCGCGGAATCCCCGTCGGCACGTTCGGCAAGTCGGCGATGTTCAGCTTCACCCCCACTAAGAACATCACGACCGGCGAAGGCGGGCTCGTGCTGACGAGCGACGCGGAGACCGCGGACCGGCTCCGCCTGTTGCGGAACCACGGACAGCCGAGCCGCTATCAGCATGTGCTGATCGGCTACAACTGGCGCCTCACCGAGATGCAGGCGGCTATCGGGCGGGCGCAGCTCCGCAAACTCGACGCGATCCTGGCGCGCAAGCGCGCCAACGCCGGCTGGATGAGCCGTCGGCTGGCACATGTCCCGGGGATCACCCCGCCGTACCAGGTGCCGCATGCCAGCTCTCCGCACATGCTCTACACGTGCCTGGTGGCCGGCGACCGGGACGCCGTGCTTGATCATTTGGTGCAACGTGGCATCGAGGCCCGCATCTACTTTCCGCCCGTGCATCTCCAGCCGATCTTCGCTGACCGGGACCGGCGCCTTCCCGTTACCGAGGCGGTCGCCGCGCAGATGCTATCGATTCCCATGCATTCTCAGCTCACCCCCGACGAGCTTGCCCAGATCGCCGACACGGTCGAGGAAGCGATAGGACAAGCGGACCGGGCCAGGTCTCGCACGCTTCCCACGCCAGAACCTGGAACGGCGCGAGCCGCGGCGCGGCCCGCGGCCGCGGCGCAGCCGACGCCCGTGTTGCAGCCGGCGCCCACCGTGCAGCCGGCGCCCACCAAGCCGCGGCCGCCCACCGTGCAGCCAGCGGCCGGGCCGCCCGCGCCCCGGCCGGCCCGATGACGCGGCTGCGGGCCGGCCTGGTCGGCCTGGGCACGATGGGACGTCACCACGCCAGGGTGCTCGGTGACCTGCCCGGCGTCGAGCTCGTGGGCGCTGCCGATCCGGACCCGCGGGCCCGTTATGCCGCGCGCTCCGTTTCGGCCGTGGCCGGCCTGGACGAGCTGCTGGCGCTCGGCATCGACATCTGCGTGCTCGCCGCCCCCACGCTGACGCACACGGAAATCGGGCTCCAGCTGGCCGACGCTGGCGTCCACACCCTGATCGAGAAACCGCTGGCCTCCGACCCCGCGAGCGGGCGCCTGCTGGCGCAGGCGTTCGGCGAACGCCGGCTGGTCGGGTGCGTCGGCCACATCGAGCGATACAGCCCGGCCCTGCGCGCCCTGCGCGCCCGGCTGACCCAGGGGGAGCTGGGATCGGTGTTTCAGGTCGCGACACGCCGTCAGGGGCCGTACCCGACGCGGATTCGCGATGTCGGGGTGGTGATGGACCTGGCCACCCACGACATCGATGTCACGCAGTGGGTGACGGGCTGTCCCTATCTCAGCGTGTCCGCGTTCACCGCGCGCCCCGGCAGCGGGCAGCACGAGGACCTGGTCGCGGTCAGCGGGCTGCTCACCGACGGCACCGTCACGAGCCACCTGGTGAACTGGCTGTCGTCGATGAAGGAGCGTGTCGTCACGGTGACCGGCGAGCGTGGCTGCCTGGTCGCCGACACGCTCGCGACCGAACTATGGTTCCACCGCAACGGCGCCGTCACGGCCCCTGGGCCCGCCGATCACCCATTTCAGGGTGCCTCCGAAGGTGACCTGATCCGTTATGCCGTCGCCAAGCGGGAGGCACTGACCGTCGAACTCGAGAACTTCCGCGATGCCGTCCTCGGGAAGCCTGCTGACATCGTGACCATGCCGCAGGGCCTGCAGACGGTCGAGGTCGCCACCGCGGTGCTGGCGGCAGCCAGGGACGGCACTGCCGTCCGGCTGGCCGCCGGGGAAACGGGGCTCGCTGGCCGGCCGGCTGCCGCGCTGGCCGGCCGGGGCTGGGCGGCCAGGTGACCCGCGGGGTCACGGTGGTAGGGCTGGGAAAGATCGGCCTGCCGCTTGCCGTGCAGATCGCCGGCCAGGGATTCCGTGTTCGCGGCGCCGACACCAGCCCGGCCGTCGTGCGCCTCGTATCCCACGGTCACGCGCCCTGCCCTGGCGAGCCAGGCCTGGCCGGGCGGCTTGGCGAGGTCGTCAAGGCCGGCCTGCTGACCGCCACGACCGATACCACCGCCGCGGTCGCCCAAAGCGACGTGGTCGTCGTGGTCGTGCCGCTGGTGACTGACGCGGCAGGCCAGCCAGACTACGGCGCGGTCGACGCGGCAACTGCGCAGGTCGCGGCCGGGCTGCGGGCCGGCAGCCTGGTCAGCTACGAGACCACGCTGCCGGTGCACACGACACGGCAACGGCTCGG
>DATGVY010000147.1:0-3274 GCA_035299845.1 Streptosporangiaceae bacterium | reverse complement strand
TACGGCAGGCCGTACTCCCCGCCGGCCGGCCGCGCCGCCGCCGACGGTCGTGCGGACGGCCGGGCCGCCGGGGATCTCGCCGGCCTCGCCAGAACCGGCCAGTCGAAGGGCAGGGGCCTGCTGGTCGCCTTCGAGGGCGGCGAGGGCGCGGGCAAGTCGACCCAGGCCAGGCTGCTGGCGATCTGGCTGCGCGAGAACGGCTACGACGTGCTCGCCACCCACGAGCCCGGCGCGACCAAGGTCGGGATGCGGCTGCGCGCGCTCCTGCTCGACACCGCGCACACCGGGCTGTCCGACCGGGCTGAGACGCTGATGTACGCGGCTGACCGCGCCGAGCACGTCGCCACGGTGATCGCCCCGGCGCTGGCCCGCGGGGCAATCGTGGTGACCGACCGGTATGTTGACTCCTCGCTCGCCTACCAGGGCGCTGGCCGTGCGCTGCCGGTCGATGAGATAGCCAGCCTGAATGAGTGGGCGACCGGCGGCCTGCGGCCCGAACTCACCATCGTCCTGGACCTGCCGCCGGCTGCCGGGCTCCGCCGCAGAGCGCGGTCGGCGGACCGGCTGGAAGCCGAGCCTGCCGAGTTTCACGACCGTGTCCGGCGAGGTTTCCTCGCGCTGGCTGCCGCGGCGGATCCGGACCGCTATCTTGTCCTCGACGCGACCCGGCCCGCGGCCGATCTCAGCCGCACGATCCAGGAGCGGGTGCGCGAGATGCTGCCGGATCCGGTGCCGCTGGCGGCCGAGGAGATCACCGGTAGCTTCCCGGCGATCCGCGACTGACGGCGATCCGGAATGAGGTACCGGGCAAGCTGACTACATCAGGCGAAATGACGGCACTAGGCGTATGAGGGCAAGTCGCCAATGAAGACGGTGCGCGAATGACCTCGGCAGGGGGAGCCTTCGCTGGGGCAGGGGGAGCCTTCGCTGGGCTGGCGGGCCAGGATGCGGTCGTCGGCCAGCTGAAGTCCGCCGTGTCCGCTGGGGCGGCGGCCATCGCCCATGCGTGGCTGTTCACCGGGCCGCCCGGCTCCGGCCGCTCGCTGGCGGCGCGCGCCTTTGCCGCCGCGGTGCTCTGCGACGCCCGCGGCTGCGGCCACTGCCCGTCCTGCCGCCAGGTTGCCGCAGGCAGCCACGCCGACCTGCTCCTGGTTCGCCCGGACGGGCTGTCCTACGGGGTAAAGCAGACCAGGGACCTGGTGCTCCGCGCCGCGATGGCGCCGGTCTACGGGCGCTGGCGGGTCGTTCTTTTCGAGGACGCCGACCGGGCGACCGAGCAGGCCGCGAACGCCCTGCTCAAGGCCATCGAGGAGCCGGCGCCACGGACCATCTGGCTGCTCTGCGCCCCGTCGGCCGCCGACCTGCCGACGACGATCAGGTCCCGGTGCCGGCTGATCACGCTGCGGATTCCGCCGACTGCGGCCGTCGCGGAGCTGCTGGTCAGCGAGGGAGTCGACGCCGAGCGGGCGCTCGCAGCCGCGCGCGCGGCGCAGGGGCACATCGGCCGCGCCCGGCGGCTGGCCACCGATCCGGAGGCCGCCGCGCGACGGGCCGCGGTGCTTCGCGTGCCCGCGGCAGCCGGCGGCCTCGGGCAGGCCCTGGCCGCGGCCGCGTCCCTGGTCAAGGCCGCCGACGCCGAGGCCGCCGCGGCGACCGGCGAACTCGACGAGCCCGAGCGGGAGGCGCTGCGTAAGGCGTTCGGCGAGGGATCCACCGGCAAGGGCGTGGCGGCCGCGATCCGCGGTGGTGCCGGCGCGCTGAGGGACCTTGAGGACCGGCAGAAGTCGCGTGCCACCAGGCTCAAGCGGGACTCTCTTGACCTCGCGCTGCTCGACCTGGCCGGGTTCTACCGCGACGTGCTCGCGATCCAGTTCTGCGCTGATGTCGAGTTGGCCAACGACGGGCAGCGGGACGAGCTTGAGCGGATCGCCGCGTCGTCGCCGCCGGAGGCGACGGTAAAGAAGATCGAGGCCATCATGACCTGCCGGGAACGGCTCGCGGCGAGCGTTGCCCCGCTGCTCGCGGTCGAGGAAATGGCTCTCGCCCTCGCTGTCGGCTAGCGGTGCGTGCTACCGAGATCGGACAGGGCCAGGCCAGGTGATCCGCTGGAGTGAGCTCTCCGGGGCATGGCGGGATGATCGCCGCCCAGATCAAGATCGCGCGGCATGGGTAGGCGATCTCGTGACCTGCCCGTAATGTGGGGGCGTGGGCATGATGATGGCGGTCAGCTTCCAGCGGCACGGTCGGCTGTACTACCTGGACCCCGGGCAGTACACGCCGTCCGTGGGGACCAAGGTGCTCGTGCCGACCGACGCAGGCCCGGAGGTCGCCGAGTGCATCTGGGCGCCGCAGTGGGTCGATGACGAGATCGGCGGCCTGCCGGTGTGCGCCGGCCTGGCCGCCGACGAGCACCTGGCCAGGGATGAGGCAAACCGGACCAGGCGGGCCGAGGGGCGGGTGGCCGCCCGGCGGCTGGTCCGCGAGCACGGGCTGCCGATGAAGATCATCGCCGTGGACTACGTCGACGCGGGCAACGTGCTGACCATCTACTTCAGCGCGCCGCACCGGGTCGACTTCCGCGCGCTAGTGCGCGACCTGGCCAGCAGGCTGCACGTCCGGGTCGAGCTGCGCCAGATCGGCCCGCGCGACGAGGCAAGGCTGCAGGGCGGGATCGGCCCGTGCGGGCGGGACACCTGCTGCTCGACCTTCCTGAAGGACTTCGAGCCGGTGTCGGTGCGGATGGCGAAGGACCAGCATCTGCCGGTGAACCCGCTCCGGATCGCCGGCGCCTGCGGTCGGCTGATGTGCTGCCTGAAGTACGAGCACCCGCTGTACCAGGATTTCCAGCAGAAGGCGCCGAAGCTGGGCGCGAGCGTCGAGACGCCAGAAGGGCCGGGCACTGTCGTCGGCCACAGCGTCCCGGCGGACAAGGTCGTGGTCAGGCTGTCCGGGGACGGCCGGAGCTGCGCGTGCCCGCGGGCCAGCGTGTGCGGGTCACGGCAGGCGTACGAGGCCAAGTACATGCCAGGGCAAGGGCCGGCCGCCGACCGGTAGACTCCTTGCGCTGCCGCCGCTCGCGGGCGGTGCGCCGCCTTAGCTCAGTCGGCAGAGCGGTTCACTCGTAATGAACAGGTCGTCGGTTCGATTCCGACAGGCGGCTCAGGTCAGCTCGATAATTCGAACAGTTCGAGCGGTGCGGGGGCCATTCAGGGGGCCAAGTGATGTGCGGATCGTAGCGGTAATGCGTCATGGCGCGCGGTTTGCCCACGAGGTC
>DATGVY010000146.1:0-5755 GCA_035299845.1 Streptosporangiaceae bacterium | reverse complement strand
CGGGCGGGAGCACCGCCGCAGGATCGCGGGGCACGGCCCGCAGCGCCCGCCCGGCGATGGTGACCAGGTCATGGACGAACCCGGCCGGGCGTGCCTCGATCGCCTCGCCGGCGGCGCGGGTGGCGATGGTGTCGGTTACGGCGGTCATGACGGGTCCTCCTGGGCGTTCTTGCGCTCGATGTGGGTGCCGGTCAGCTCGAGGAACACGTCGTCGAGCGTTGGCGTGCGCAGGGTCAGGTCGCGCACCGCCACCGCGCCGCCGGCCAGCGCCACAGCCACACCGCTGATGGCCGCCGCGCCGTCGCCGGTGGCGATGACGAGTTCGCTGCCGTGCGCCTCGACGCTTCGCACCCCAGGCGCCGCCTCGACCACGGGACGCGCGGCGGCCGCGTCGCCGTCGACGCGGGCGACGATGACATCGGCGCCGACTGACCGCTTCAGGTCAGCCGGCGTGCCCTCGGCGACGATGCTGCCGTGATCGATGATGCCGACTCGGTGAGCCAGCTCGTCGGCCTCCTCCAGGTACTGCGTCGTCAAGAAGATGGTCATGCCCAGCTGCTGGTTGAGCCGGCGGATCTCGGTCCACACGCGGGCCCGGCTCGCCGGATCGAGGCCGGTGGTCGGCTCGTCCAGGAACACGATCTCCGGGTTGTGCACCAGGGCCGCCGCCAGATCCAGCCGACGCTTCATCCCGCCCGAGTAGGTTCCGATCGGCCGGCCGAGGGCGTCGCCCAGCTCGATGAGGTCACCAAGCTCGGCCATCCGCCGGGCCAGCGCGCGGTTTGACAGGCCGTAGAGCCGGCCCTGGAGGCGCAGCAGCTCGATCCCGGTCTGCCTGGGGTCAAGCGCCGCGTCCTGGAGCGCGACACCGATGCGAAGTCGTACCTGGCCTGGCTGGGTAGCGACGTCATAACCGGCCACCAGTGCCCGGCCCCCGGTGGGCGCCAGTAGCGTGCACAGCATGCGCACCGTCGTCGACTTGCCCGCGCCGTTGGGCCCAAGGAAGCCGTAGATCTCGCCGGCGGGGATCCGGAGATCCACCTCGTCCACGGCGCGGCGCCCACCGAAGTGGCGGACCAATCCCTCGGCGTAGACCGCATAGCCGGGGTGAACAGTCAGCCTGGGGCCTGGCCTGGCGATCTCAGGCGCCGAGGACCCAGCCGCTGAGATAAGCGTGCTCATCGAGTGTCCCTTTCTTTGTTTCGGGTTCGTCAGGAAAGACTGCCGCGAAGCGAGAAGCTCATCGGTCGCTCATGCCGGGCTTCCGGATGCGGCCGCGAATCCCGCACGGCAGCGCCGGCGGCTTCCAGCCCATCTCGGCAGGCCCGGTAATGATGTCCGCACAGCAGCAGGTCGGCCGGGTGACGCCGGCCCGCGGCGGCCGGGATGACGGCGACCACCACCGGCCTGGCCGGGCAGCAGCACGCGCGGCCGGCAGCTGCCAACGTCTCGCGCAGCCCGGCCTCGCCGGCGGCGGGCGTGACTTCAGCGGTGATTGGGCTCATTGTCCGTTGCCTCCTCCTCGCACGGCTGGCGCGCTGATCCGTTCAGCACCCAGTTCCCCGGGAACTGGCGCGCCGGCTGGCTGCCCAGCGCGTCCTCTACACAAGCGTCGATCGGGCGGCGGCCAGATCGACAGGACCGCCCAGGTTTCCGCCGCGGCCTGATCCGGGCGAGCGCCTGCCGCCGGGTGCGTGGCCAGCTCAGCCCGCCCAGCCGCGCCGGCTGGGTCAACTGATTGGCCTGCAGCCCGGCGGGCCGCTCCCGCGGCCGCTCGGCAGAGTCCCGGAAAGGGCCGCCCAGGTGATCGCATACTTGTGGGTGTACTCCGGCGCCACGGCCCGCCGGCAGACGTGATCGCGTACGATCACGTGCAGCTGCCGGTCGACGGCCGGACGGCTGGGACTGCTGACCGTCGTTTGATGGTTAGGATCAAGTCGATGCGGCGCGAGTCTTCTACGGTGGTTGTCCTGGTCGGCGAGGTAGGCGACGGACTGCTGGCCGGGCTCGGCCGCTCTCCTAACGTCTCAGTCGCCCGCGCTCCCGCTGCCGGGGCCGGCCAGCCGACTGCGGAGGAATCTGCGGCGGCGCGGCCCGGCTGGGAGGCGGGAGCCCTAGCCATGCGGGAAGCGGCGCGGCGGCGATCGACCTACGTAATCGTGCCCGATGACCCGCTGGCCGATGTCGCAGCGGAATGGCGGGCGATGTGGGATATATCGGGCGGGTCGCGCGGAGCCGCCGGATTCGAGGAGCGCGCTGCGGACGCGCTGGCGGCCTGGCGGGACAAGCGGTTCGAGCTGCCCGACTACTACCTGGTCATGGCTCCAGCCCAGCCGAGCGGTACCGGCCCGGATCTTTACCTGGGCCCGCTGCGGGCCGCGCGCCCGCGCCGGGTCGCCGTCGCCGGCATCGCCGGCAGCCCTGGCCAGGCCGCCCGCGTGCTGGACACGCTCAGGTCGCTGGAGCACGGGCCGTGGTGGCCGCCGCTGGATGAGCTGATCGATGCAGCCCGCCGCTTCTACGCCGGCGGCCTCACCGAGACGCAGCTGGCCCCGGCCTAGCCGACCGGCCATCTGCGGCGAAGCACGCTGCGCCGAGGCTCCGAACCTGTTCAGGGCCGCGGCTGGTCCCCGGCAGCTGCGGGCACCGATGTGAGTGTTTCCGTCAGTTGCCGGCAGCTGAACAGAGCCGCACCGCCTGCCGGGTTACCTCCCGAACGTGAAGCGCGGCGAGGACTGGCTCAGCACGGTGACCATCGGCGTGACGGACCAGAGGGCGTGCAGCTCATCGGCGATGGCCGCGGTGAGGTCCAGCACGTCCGAGGACGCCGCGTCGTGCATTGCCCGGCCCAGCGTCGCGCGGATTCCCTGATACCGGGCGGGTCAGATGCTCTCGATGACCTCGCAGACCTCGACCCGCTCGACGGTCACGAGCGGCACCGGATGAGCGCCCGGCTGCAGCTGGGCCGCCATCGCCTCCGCATGCTTCCTGGTCGCCCACAAGACAACCGAGGACCCCCTGTCCCCGTCCGGTGCGAACCAGTAACCCGCGACAAAGCCCGGCGCGCCCTTGACCCTGGGGAGCACCTGCTCCACCAGGCCTTGCCGGGCCTCGTCCTCACGGCCAGGCTCGATACGCACTGACACCTGCGTCGCATACATCGTTGTCCCACCCTCCCCGTGTTTGAGCTGACGTACTGACCCGCACCCTACCCGCGAACTCACCCGGCCACGTGCCTGAACGGCGATCGGCTCGGCAACGGCGCGCCGCGATGGGCAAGAGTAGCCGCGTCGCCCATGGGCGAGGGTGATCTCGGTGTGCTCAGCCAAGGTGATCAGCCATTCAGGCCTTCCCGAGCGCGGCATGCGGGACGGCGACGCTCGCGAACGGGCACTTGAACGCCGCGGGAGCCGTCCCTGGGCTGTCTGGCTTCATCGAGGCGAATGAGCCCCGCCTGATCGCCTTCAATAAGTACGTCAACGAGGACCGCAGCGAGGTGACGGTCGTCCAGGTATGCCGTGCCGCCCGAAGTGCCAGCCGCAGGCTGGCCGTTGCGATGGCGAGGGTAGCGTTACGGCGTGGCTGCCTCGTTTCCGGTGCGGGCTGGCACGGTGCGAGCTAACGATCTTGAGTTCGGGCTGCTCGAGGCTGGATCGGGCCCGCTGGCGCTCTGCCTGCACGGATTTCCTGACACTGCCCATACCTGGGAGCAGCTGCTGCCTGTCCTGGCCGGGGCCGGATTCCATGCGGTGGCCCCGTTCATGCGCGGGTACGCGCCCAGCGCGGTCCCAGCGGATGGCGCCTATCAGGTCGGCGCGCTAGCCGCCGATGCGCTAGCTCTTCACCAGGTCCTGGGCGGTGACGGGGACGCCGTGCTGATCGGGCATGACTGGGGAGCCGAGGCTGCCTACGGCGCGGCCGCCTATGCCCCCGATCGGTGGCGGCGGCTGGTGACCCTCGCGGTGCCTCCCGCAGCCCTGGACCCGGTGCTGTTCAGCGATTATGAGCAGCTCAAGCGGTTCTTCTATGTCTTCATGTTCCGGGACCCGCTCGGGTTCGCCGATGCGGTGGTGGCCCGCGACGGGATGTCGTTCCTGGACAAGCTCTGGCACGACTGGTCGCCCGGCTACCAGCCCGGCAAGCACCTGACCCGGGTCAAGGACTGCTTGCGGGAGCCCGCCAACCTGGCTGCCGCAATCGGGTACTACCGGGCAGCGGGAGTCCCGGACGCACCCATAGCATCCGCCGGGACTGCCACGCGCTACGCGGGCGAACAGCAGGCGGCCGGCCGTCAGGCGCCGCAGCCCACCCTTTACCTGCACGGAGCTGCCGATGGCTGCATCAGGGTGGAGCTGGCCCGCGGCGCAGAACGCCTCCTCGCCCCTTCCTCGCGCATGATCGTGATCGATGATGCGCGCCATTTCCTGCACCTGGAGAAGCCCGACGAGGTCAACAACCACATCCTCGCGTGGGTCAGCAGCTAACCCGCTCCAGAGCTCCACCCTGGACAGGGCCGCGACATACCGAACGGCGCACGTCCGTGGCTTCGCGAATAGCCGGCCCGGCGTTAGCAGCCGCACCATCGACGTATGGATCATCAGGCCACCCTGACGGGCGGGCGTCGGTAACCACCCTCTTCTGCGGATCGATGGACCATCCGCGCCGACGCCAATCGACCGTGACCAGACGATGTACAGCTCAGGCCTGTATCATGTATGGGTTACCTGAAGGTGCTGATCTCCGGGAGGACGCCATGGCCAGGCGCGTGAAGGTGACGGTCAACCTGACCGAAGACGACGTCGACGAGCTGAAGCAGCAGGCAGAGCGGGACGGCATCACCATGACCGACGCGATACGCCGGTCCATCGCCGTCGGCAAGCTCGTCACCAGCGCAGCACGCAACGGGGAGAAGGTGCTGATCCGCGGCCACAACGGGGACCTGCGGCAGATCGAGCTGGTGAGGTGACCTCGCCGGCCGGCGACGCGGCGCCCGGCTCGCTTGACCTCACAGTCGGCGAGCCGGCTGAGAAGCTGCCGCTGGACCAGCCCCTGGTTGTGACGCCGGGGTTCAACCCGAGGCGGGTGCAGGAGCGGGTCCGGACCGGTGTCGCGGCGGGCATTGTCGGAGCGGTCATCGCGGAGACGCTGATCCTCGCCATTGCCTACGTCTCGGGCGGGATAAGCGCCAAGGACCTGCCGCAGGTGACAGCCTCTCTGGTCACGCCGCTGGTAGGCATCGCCGGGACCGTCCTGGGATTCTACTTCGGCAGCCACCGCCCCGACGGCGGACCTGAAGTCTGACACTCCCCAGCTAACAGACCGCAGCCCAAACGTGGTTCCCGGACCCTGGCCCAGTTCGCGGGCTCAGTGGCTAGGGTGTGGTGTGCGCGGCAGGCGGCGATTCATGTCGTGGCCGGTTTGCGGGTTCTGTTACCGGTACGATCGCGGCCATGAATCCGCTTTCGGGCGTCCTCGGCGAGGCGTGGAAGCTGTACCGGGCGCACGCCGCGCATCTGCTGGTGATCGCCTTCGTCATCTACCTGGTCGCCGCGATCGCGGCTGCGCTTCTCGCGCTGGCCGGGGGCATCGTCGGGGCGCTGCTTGGCTCCATCGTGGAATTGTTCGCAGCGTTCCTGGTGCAGGCGGCCCTGGTCAAGGCGGTGCAGGATGTGCGAGACGGCCGCGCTGACCTGTCCTTCGGCGAGACCGTGTCCGCGGCCACCCCCTACCTCGGGCCCGTCGCCGGGGCGTCGAT
>DATGVY010000145.1:0-29642 GCA_035299845.1 Streptosporangiaceae bacterium | reverse complement strand
CCGTGACCAGTGCTCCCGTGCCCAGTGCGTCCGTGCCCAGTGCGTCCGTGCCCAGTGCCTCCGTGGCCAGGGCGTCCCAGCCCGGTGCTTGCGTGCCCGGTGCCTGGCTGGCGAGGCCCGCCACCGCTGGTGCTGCCGCGTCCGGGGCCTTGTTGCACCACGCCCTCTTCGCACACGGGACCGCTGCCCGCAGGGGGGCCGCGCGGTGACCGTTCGCCTACTGACCAACATCGGCCGCCTGTGGACCGGATCCGAGATCTGGAGCAATGCCGCCATCCTGACGCAGGATGAGAGGATCGCCTGGGTAGGCCCGGCAGCGGAGCTGCCCGCCAGCATTCCCGGCGTCGTCGAGGACATCGTTGACGTCGACCACGTCGAGAACCTGAGCGGCGGACTGGTCACCCCGGGACTCATCGACGCCCATACGCATCCCGTGTACGCGGGCAACCGCTGGGCGGAGCTCGCGATGCGATCGGGTGGCTCCTCATCGACCGAGATCGCCGCGGCCGGCGGCGGCATGGCCTCGACGGTGACGGTCACCAGGGGAACGGATCCCTGGACGCTCTGCAACGGCGTCCGGGAACGGCTCCGTGCCTGGCTGATGGCCGGGACGACGACCATCGAGGCGAAGACCGGCTACCACCTGACTCGCGACGGCGAACTCGCCGACGTGCGCCTGCTGCGCTCGCTGGAGGGTGAGCCGGGCATGCCGCGCGTGCACGTGACTTTCCTCGCCGCCCACGCGGTGCCGCCCGAGTACTTTGGCCGCCGCCACGACTACGTCGACGCCGTTGGCAGCTGGTGCGCCGACGCGTCAGCCGCCGGCGCGGACAGCGTCGACGTCTACTGTGACGACGGGCGCTTCACCGAGCGGGAGGCGCGCTGGGTGCTCGGCGCCGGCCGGGCCTCGGGCCTGCTGCCCCGGCTGCATGCGTGCGGCGAGTCCCGCAACGGCGCCGCCAGGCTCGCGGCGGAGCTTGGCTGCGCGTCGGCCGACCTACTGCATGACGCCGACGACGAGGACGTGGCCGCGCTGGCCCGGGCCGGGGTGGTCGCGGTGGTATGCCCGAGCACCGCGATCGAGACCGGCCGGACACCGCCGGTCCGCGCGCTGCTGGACAAGGGCGTGGCGATCGCGCTCGGCTCTGACCACTCGCCGGGCGGGAACGGGATCACCTCGATGCCGCTAATCATCGCGCTGGCCGTGTCGCATTTCGGCCTGAGTGTCACCGAGGCACTCCGGGCCGCGACCATCGGCGGCGCGCATGCGCTGCGGGCACCCGACCGGGGCGCTATGGTCCGCGGCAGATACGCCGACATCGTGGCCTGGGATGCCGATCACGAGGGCTCCTTCGCCTGGTCGTACGGCCTCAAGCCGCTCCGCATCTGGCGCGGTGGCGAGCCGGTGACCGGCTGAGCCGCGCGGCCAGCAGCACCCGGCGAGAACGATTGCTGTCCTGATGACTGCGGCAGTCGCTGTCGTCACCGACTCCACTGCCTGCCTGTCCGCTGAGCTGGCCGCCGAGGGCGGAATCCTGGTCGTGCCGCTGCGGGTCGTGTTCGGCGACAGGGCCGCGGACCAGGATGCCGCCGACGGTGAGCCGGCCGACCAGGATGCGCTGGATCACGATGCGGCAGTGACCGTCGCCGAGGTCGAGCGAGCCCTGCATGACGGAAGGCGGATCGGCACCGCCAGCCCGGCGCCGGGCCGGTTCGCCGCCGCCTACGCGGCCGCGGCCGCCCAGGGAGCGGAGTTCATCGTCTCGGTGCACCTGTCCGCCCGGCTGTCCGGGACGCTCAACTCGGCGAGCCTGGCAGCGGCCGGCGCTCCCGTGCCCGTCCGGGTGGTGGACTCTCGGTCGATCGGGATGGGCCTGGGGATTGCGGTCCTCACGGCGGCGGCGGCAGCCCGGGCGGGCGAGGATGCGGCCGCCGTTGCCGCCGCGGCGGCCGGCCGCGCCGCCAGGCTCCGATCGCTCTTCGCCGTGGATACCCCGGGCTACCTGCGCGCCGGCGGTCGGCTAGAACCCACCGCGGCACTGCCGGACAGCGCCCTGACGATCCGGCCGCTGCTGCACGTCCGCGATGGCCGGATCGTGCTGCTGGAGAAGGCCAGGACCCCGGCCGGGGCGGTCCGCAGGCTGGAGCAGCTCGCGGCCGAGTCGGCCGCGGGCCTGCCGGTGGACCTGGCCGTCCAGTACCTTGGCGACGCCGAGCGTGCCGCCGCCTTCGCCCGGCGGCTAGGCGGGCTCATTCCTGGCGTGCGCCATGCATATCTCGCCGCCGCCGACGCGGTGATCTGCGCCCACACCGGCCCGGGCATGCTCGGGGTAGTGATCGCACCCTACTGACGGGCTCGCGTCATCGCAGCCCCGGCGTCCCATACATCTGGCCGGCTCCGCCCGGCGGGAAGTTTCATGGCATGCTGCGGGAATGCCCGCCTCTCCCGCCCGAGCGACGCCCGCCGGGGGGACAAGCGCCAAGACAGCTTCCGCCGCCGGCGGGCCGCCCAGCCAGCCGGGCAGCCTGCCGCCGATCACGGTGATCGTGGGCGAGGAGGAACTGCTCGCGGAACGTGCCATCGGCTCCATCGTGGCGGCGGCCAGGGCAGGCCAGCCGGGGCACGGTGGCGGTGCGCCCGGCGACCCTGCGGGCGGCGAGCCGGGGGGCAGCAAGCCTGCGGGCGGCGAGCCGGGCGGCGGCGAGATCCACGGCGCCGGCGAAGCCCCGGGCGTCGGCGCTCCTGACATCCACGACGTGCGCGCCGCCGACCTCAGCCCTGGCGAGTTCTCCCAGCTGACGGCGCCATCACTGTTCGGCGACGGCTGCCTCGTCATCGTCAGGTCGGCGCAGGATGCCAGCAAGGAGGTCGCGGCCGAGCTGAGCCACTACGCGGCCGCCCCCGCGCCCGAGGTCGTGCTCGTGGTCACGCACGCCGGGGGAGCTAAGGGGAAGGCACTGCTGGCCAGCCTGGCCGGGGCCGGCGCACGGCGGATCAACGCCGTGCCGCTCAAGCGCTTCGGCGAGCGGCTCGACTTCCTGCGGTCCGAGTTCGGCCGGGCCGGGCGGAAGGCCGACGATGCGGGCCTGCGGGCCCTGCTCGACGCGGTCGGGACGGATCTGCGGGACCTGGCCGCGGCCTGTTCGCAGCTGGCCGACGACACCACCGGCGTGATCAGCCAGGCCGTCGTGACGAGGTACTACCGGGGCCGGGCAGAGGCGACCGGCTTTACCGTGGCCGACCGGGCAGTCGAAGGGAAGCTGGCCGACGCGCTTGAGCAGTTGCGCTGGGCGCTGGCCACCGGCACATCGCCGGTGCTCATCGTGAGCGCGCTAGCGCAGGGCGTCCGCGGGCTCGGCCGGGTCGGCAGTGCCGCGCGGGGCAAGAGCGCCGAGGCGCTGGCGGCCGAACTGGGCATGCCGCCGTGGAAGATCGACCGGGTCCGTCAGCAGCTGCGCGGCTGGACACCGGACGGCGTAGCGCGCGCGCATGCCGCTGTCGCCGCCGCAGACGCCCAGGTCAAGGGTGAAGGGGCTAGCGCGGGATATGCGCTTGAGGTGGCGATCGCAGCGATCGTCGCCAGCCGCTCCGGACGCTGACCTGCTCATCGAGGTGGCGCTCCAGCCTTCCGATGAGGTCGCTCAGCTGGGTTTCATGATCCCGGGGATTTCTCAGTCGCTACGACTGAGAAATCCCCGGGATCATGAAAGTGGGCAACTGGCGGCAGCCGGCCGTGAGCGGGCTGGCCGGGCAGTTGGCCGTGAGCAGGCGGGCCGGGCAGTCGGCGGCGAGCGTTGCCAGCTGCGGCCCGATGCTGACCAGCTGCGGAAGCCGCTCAGCCCTGCTTCAGCTGCGCCGCGCGCCTGGCGATCGCGGACTTGCGATTGGCCGCCTGGTTCTTGTGGATCACGCCCTTGCTCGCGGCCTTGTCCAGCTTGGTCAGGGCCGCCTGCATGGTCTGGGTGACCTTCTCGGCGTCACCGGCATCCGCGGCCTCGCGGAACTGGCGCACCGACGTCTTCAGCGATGACTTGACGGCCTTGTTACGAATGCGCGCCTTCTCGTTCTGCTTGTTGCGCTTGATCTGGGACTTGATGTTTGCCACGCGGGTGCCTCGCTAGAGTTCTGGTCAGGTCGATCCGGAGTGTGCCCGGCACGAGCCGAGGTCGCGGTTTCGCGCCCGGCAGAGGAAATGCGGGCATGCGGGCAGCCGGGATCGAAGGATACCCGAGATCGCCCCGGCCGCTCAAACCCGGGACGCCGCGCCCCGGCCGCTCAAACCCGGGACGCCGCGGCCCGCCAGCTGCCGCCCGCCATCTGCGGCCCAGCTGGCGCGGGCATAAGCCGGAACATGCGACCATGGACCCGACAAAGATCTGCGGGAGCCCACGGCCCGGCCGGGCCTGCCGGACCGGACTGGACCGGACTGGACCGGACTGGACCGGACTGGACCGGATCAGACCAGGCCAGCGGGCGGAGCAGCCGGCCGAGCGGCCGCATGGCTCGGCCGTCCGGACTTGCTGGCTGCGAGGCCGGCCGGGCTGGCCGGCCGGAGCGGCTGCCCTGCGGACCCGACCCTAGCCAACGATCACCTGGCGGATGCCTGTGCCACCATCGCCCGAGCCCGGAGCGCCCGAGCCTGGACGCACCGATCAAGCGGTCATACGCAACTTCTGCGTGATCGCGCATATCGACCATGGCAAGTCGACGCTCGCTGACCGCATGCTCCAGCTGACCGGCGTCGTCGGCGACCGGCAGATGCGCGCGCAGTACCTCGACCGGATGGACATCGAGCGCGAGCGCGGCATCACGATCAAGAGCCAGGCGGTGCGGCTGCCGTGGACCGGCCCGGACGGGCGGCCGTACGTGCTGAACCTCATCGACACCCCGGGCCACGTCGATTTCTCCTACGAGGTCTCCAGGTCGCTCGCAGCGTGCGAGGGCGCGATCCTGCTGGTGGACGCGGCCCAGGGCATCGAGGCACAGACGCTGGCCAACCTGTACCTCGCGCTGGCCGCCGACCTGCACCTGATCCCCGTGCTCAACAAGATCGACCTCCCGGCGGCGCAGCCGGAGAAATACGCCGCCGAGCTGGCCGGCGTCATCGGCTGCGACCCCTCGGACGTGCTCAGGGTCTCGGCCAAGACCGGCGAGGGAGTGCCCGGGCTGCTCAACGCGATCGTCGCGCAGGTCCCGCCGCCGAGCGGCGATCCCGGCAGCCCGGCCAGGGCCCTGATCTTCGATTCCGTCTACGACACCTACCGCGGTGTCGTGACCTATGTCCGCGTCGTGGACGGGCGGCTGACCCGGCGCGAGAGAAGCATGATGATGTCCACCAAGACGGCGCATGACACGCTCGAGGTGGGCGTGATATCGCCGGAGCCGATGCCATCGGAGAGCCTGGCGGCCGGCGAGGTCGGGTACCTGATCACCGGCGTGAAGGACGTGCGGCAGGCCCGGGTCGGCGACACCGTCACGATGTCGGCTCATCCGGCGGACGAGCCGCTGGCCGGATACGACCACCCGCGGCCGATGGTGTTCTCCGGCCTTTACCCGCTCGACGGGGACGACTACCCGGAGCTGCGCGACGCGCTGGACAAGCTCAGGCTGAATGACGCCGCCCTGATCTACGAGCCGGAGACGTCGCTGGCGCTCGGCTTCGGCTTCCGCTGCGGCTTCCTCGGCCCGCTGCACATGGAGATCGTCCGCGAGCGGCTGGAGCGCGAGGGCGGCCTGTCGCTGATCTCGACCGCGCCGAACGTGGTCTACCGGGTGGTCATGGAGAACGGCACCGAGCTGATCGTCACCAACCCCAGCGACTTCCCGGGGGGTTCCGGGCCGTGGGGGTCCGGGGGCCCCCCCCGGGGGAGCGCCGTGTCCCCCCGGGCTAGCAAGAGCCCGGACGGCAAGATCGGCCAGATCTTCGAGCCTTTGGTGCGCGCCACCGTGCTCGCCCCGAGTGAGTACATCGGCACGATCATGGAGCTGTGCCAGGGCAGGCGCGGCGCGCTGCTCGGCATGGAGTACCTCTCGGCTGACCGGGTGGAGATCCGCTACACGATGCCGCTCGGCGAGATCATCTTCGACTTCTTCGACCAGCTGAAGTCGCGCACCCGCGGCTACGCTTCGCTCGACTACGAGCCCGCCGGCGAACAGGCCGCGGACCTGGTGAAGGTCGACATCCTGCTGCAGGGCCAGCCGGTCGACGCGTTCAGCCAGATCGTGCACACCGACAAGGCGCGTGACTACGGGATCGCGATGACGTCGCGGCTCAAGGAGCTGATCCCGCGCCAGCAGTTCGAAGTGCCGATCCAGGCAGCGATCGGGTCGCGGGTCATTGCCCGGGAGAACATCCGGGCGATGCGCAAGGACGTGCTGGCCAAGTGCTACGGCGGCGACATCACCCGCAAGCGCAAGCTGCTAGAGAGGCAGAAGGAGGGCAAGCGCCGGATGAAGACGATCGGGCGGGTCGACGTGCCGCAGGAGGCCTTCGTGGCGGCGCTGTCCACCGACCAGGGCGCCGACCGCCGCCGCTAGCCGCCTCCCGGCGCTAGGAGCGCGCTGAATAACCCCGCAATCGACCCGTTTGGATCAAGGGAAGCCCAGGTCAGAGACGCGTGGTTGGCCAGCGGAAGCTGTTATTCAGCAGCCTCTAGGGGGCCCGGTGGCGCTACGGCCCGACTGGCGCATGCACGACCTGCGACCCGCCGTGCGCCGCCGACACCGCGACGAGCGCCACGATCCCACCGACGAACAGCACCGTCAGCACGATGCCGATCCAGCCGAGCACGAGGCCGGCCACCGCCAGGCCATCGCCGTCCTCGCCGGTCTGGCGGATCTGGCGGCGGGCCATGTGGCCGAGCACGACGGCCGGGATCGCCGCGAGCAACCAGAAGAAGAGCTGGCCTATCCCGCAGGCGAGGGAGGCAACGGCGAGCCCGTTCGTCCGCCGTGGCGTGACGTACTGCACCGGATACTGCTGCGGCTGAGCGCCGAGGGAGTAGCCCGGCAGGTCGGCGGTCAGGGCCTGCAGCTGGCCGAACGTCTGCGACGCCAGCACCCGCCCGGACCGGTCGTCATACTCGTCCTTGGTCAGCCTGCCCTCCGCGTACGCGGTCTGCAGGAGTCCGTTCGCGGTGTCCCTGTCCCGGTCGGACGCCCGCATCTGGCCGTAGCCGCCTGCTGTCATCCTGTGTCCCCCAAGCTCTCACGTGGTGGGCGCTGCCGCGAGCGAGGCAGACCCTCAGCATAACCGGCAGCTGGCCGTCGTCGGCCGTCGTCCGGCCGGCGCCCCGCCGTATTTCCCCGCACCGGAATCAGGCCGGGCGAGGAAATGATCATGAGCAGTTACGCGGCCAACCGCGCCGGTCGATCGCGGCAGCCGAGTCGGATACGGTGCGAGCTATGGCAGTTACGCGGCCAACCGCGCCGGTCGATCGCGGCAGGCGAGTCGGATAGGTGCGAGCTATGGCAGCTGCACGGGTGATCGCGGTGAATACAGGCCAGCAGGCCGACCTGGTGGTGGGCGGTAAGCCCGCGCGGACTGCCATTGACAAGCGGCCGGTCGCCGGCCGACCGTCGCCGAGTCGAAGCGCGCGTTTTACCGAGACCAGGACCTGATGCGCCGGCTGCTCCAGATGCCGGGGCGAGGGGAGAAATGGGACGAGATCGGCCAGCAGGTGCCCGGCCGGGCCAGCGTCTAGCCGGGGCGGTGGCCTGACGGTGCCGGGAACACCGCCCGATGGCGAGCCCGTCCCGGCCGACGGGGCGTTGCCGGCCGCGGCCCTGGATGGCGCAGGCGGCCGGCCGTTCGGCATCTACGTGCATGTCCCGTTCTGCGTGACCAGGTGCGGCTACTGCGACTTCAACACCTACACCGCGGCCGAGCTCGGGCCTGGCGCGTCCCGTGAGTCCTACGCTGGCCTGGCCATCGAGGAGATCAGGCTGGCCAGGAAGGTGCTCGGCGGCCGAGACATGCCGGTCAGCACGGTGTTCTTCGGCGGCGGGACGCCTACCCTGCTGCCGCCGGCCCAGCTCGCCGCGATCCTGCGCGCGGTCGATGCCGAGTTCGGCCTGGCGCCGGGCGCCGAGGTCACTGCCGAGGCCAACCCGGAATCGGTCACCGAGCGAACCCTGGCGATGCTGCGCGGCAGCGGCTTCACCCGGATGTCATTCGGGATGCAGAGCTCGGCGCGCCACGTGCTATCCGTTCTGGATCGTGTGCATGAGCCCGGGCGGCCGGAGAGTTGTGCGGCCTGGGCACGGGCGGCCGGATTCGAGCACGTCAGCCTCGACCTCATCTACGGGACGCCGGGAGAGTCCGATGGTGACTGGGCGCGGTCGGTGCAGGCTGCCCTGGCCGCGGGCCCGGACCACATCTCCGCGTACGCGCTGATCGTGGAGGATGGCACCAGGCTGGCGGCCCGGATCCGGCGCGGCGAGCTGCCCGCGCCTGACGATGACGCGATGGCGGATCGCTACCTGGCCGCGGACGAGCTGCTGGGCCGGGCCGGCCTGCGCTGGTACGAGATCTCCAACTGGGCGGCAGGCGACCGAGCGGCCTGCCGGCACAACCTGCTGTACTGGACCGGCGGTGACTGGTGGGGTATCGGCCCAGGGGCGCACAGCCACGTCGGCGGCACCCGGTGGTGGAACGTCCGGCACCCGGCCGGGTACGCAGCGCGCCTGGCCGCCGGGGCAAGCCCGGCACAGGCACGCGAGATCCTGACGCCCGGGCAGCGCCGGACCGAGCGCATCATGCTGCTGACCAGGCTCGCGTCCGGCTGCCCGGTGGCCGAGCTGGACCAGGCCGGGCTGGCCGAGGCGGCCGCGGCGGTGGCCGACGGCCTGGCGGACCCCGTCGCGCTTGACGCCGGCCAGGTCGTGCTGACCGGGCGCGGCCGGCTGCTGGCCGACGCGGTGATACGCGGCCTGACCGGCTGAGCCGGCCCGGCCGGGCGAGCCGCCGGCGCTGCGGGAACGCCGCGCGTGGGCCGGCTGGCGCCCGCGTGAACGTGCCCTAGTACCCCTTCGGCCATACACTTGGCACTCTGGATACAAGAGTGCCAGGGAGGTGGGCGCGTGCTCGATGACAGGAAGCTGGCCGTCCTGCGCGCCATCGTCGAGGACTACGTGTCGACCAACGAACCGGTCGGCTCGAAATCCATCGTCGACCGGCACAACCTGGATGTCTCACCGGCGACGATCCGCAACGACATGGCCGTTCTCGAAGAGCAGGGCTTCATCGTGCAGCCGCACACGAGCGCAGGCCGGGTGCCCACCGACAAGGGATACCGGCTCTTCGTCGACCGGCTGGGCGGGGTGAAGCCGTTCTCGGCAGCAGAGCGCCGGGCCATCGAGACGTTCCTGGCGGGCGCCTACGACCTCGACGACGTCGTCACGCGGACGGTGCGGCTGCTCGCGCAGCTGACGCGCCAGGTGGCCGTCGTGCAGTATCCCTCGCTCACCAGGTCCGCTGTCCGCCATATCGAGCTGGTGCCGCTGACCGACCGGCGGCTGCTGCTCATCCTCATCACCGACACCGGCCGGGTGGAGCAGCGGGCGATCGACCTGCCCGGCCCGATCTCGGAGGACGCGATCACCCAGCTCCGCGCGGTGCTCAACGCATGCCTCGACGGGCGCAGGCTGACCGAGGTAGCGTCGGTGGTCGCGGATCTCCCTGAGCGGATCACGCCCGGCGAGCGCGCGAACGCTGCTGCCGTGTTCTCCGTGATCCTGGAGAGCCTGATCGAGCGGCATGAGGAGAAGATCGTCGTCGGCGGGGCAGCCAACCTCACCCCGGCCGACTTCTCGCAGGGCCTGCACGAGGTTCTTGAGGCCCTTGAGGAACAGGTGGTGCTGATGCGCCTGCTCGGCGAGTCTGGCGACGAGGCATCCCTGACAGTACGGATCGGCGCGGAGAATCAGGTCAAGGGGCTGCGGAGCACCTCGGTGGTGGCGGCGGGATACGGTTCCGGCGACCACGCCCTGGCGAAACTCGGGGTCCTCGGCCCGACACGAATGGACTACCCGACGGCGATGGGAGCGGTGCGCGCGGTGGCACGGTACGTGGGCCAGATCCTGGCCGAGTCGTAGGAGTCCTGGTGGCCAACGACTATTACGGGATCCTGGGCGTCCGCAAGGACGCGGACGGCGATGAGATTAAGAAGGCGTACCGGCGGCTCGCGCGCGAGCTGCACCCGGACGTCAATCCCGACCCGCAGACCCAGGAGCGGTTCAAGGAGATCACCCAGGCCTACGAGGTGCTCTCCGATCCGGAGAAGCGGCAGATGTACGATCTCGGCGCCGACCCGTTCGGGCCGAGTGGCGCGAGCCAGGGCGGGTTCGGGGCCGGGTTCCCGTTCAGCGACATCATGGACGCGTTCTTCGGCGCGGCGGCGGGCACCCGCGGGCCGCGCAGCCGGGCCCGCCGCGGCCGTAACGCCACCATCAGGGTCGAGCTCGACCTGTCCGAATGCGCATTCGGCACCACCAGGGATCTGGCCGTGGACACGGCGGTCGTCTGCCCGACCTGCTCGGGCGAGGGAACGGCCCCGGGCACCCACCCGCAGACCTGTGACGTGTGCGGCGGTCGCGGCGAGATCAGCCAGGTGACCAGGTCCTTCCTCGGGCAGGTGATGGCGTCCCGGCCATGCCCGCAGTGCGGCGGATACGGGACGGTCATCCGGCGCCCGTGCCCGGAGTGCGACGCCGACGGCCGGGTCAGGACCCGCCGCAACATCAAGGTCCGGATCCCGGCCGGGGTTGAGGACGGCACGCACATCCAGCTGGCCGGCGAGGGGGAGACCGGGCCGGGCGGCGGCCCGGCCGGCGACCTGTTCCTTGAGATCGTCCAGCGGCCGCACCCGATCTTCGAGCGGCAGGGCGATGACCTGCACTGCACGGTGACGATCCCGATGGTCGCGGCCGCGCTCGGCGCCACCTTGCAGGTGGAGACGCTGGATGGCCCGGCGGACGTGGATATCCGCCCGGGCACGCAGTCCGGTCAGGCGATCCCGCTGTACGGCCAGGGTTCCGCGCACCTGAACGCCTCCGGCCGCGGCGACCTGCTGATCCACGTGACCGTGGAGACGCCGACCAAGCTGGAGCCCGAGCAGGAGAACCTGCTGCGTGAGCTGGCCAAGCTGCGCGGCGAGGAGGCACCGCCCGGCAGGTTCGCCCCGGGGCAGCAGGGCTTCTTCTCCAGGCTGCGTGATGCCTTCAACGGCCGCTGAGCCGGCCAGCACCGCGGGCCTGGGGCCCAGCGGAAGCGATTTCATCCGGGGCCGGCGACGCGGCTGCGGGCGAGGCGGCCGCGGGCGACGCGGGAGCCTGCGCCGCGGGAGCCTGCGCTGAGGCCGCCGGTCTTCGTCGCGCCCGGCGCTCAGCTGCAGGGTGACCGGGTCGTGCTGGCCGGGCCGGAGGGGCGGCATGCCGCGACGGTGCGTCGGCTTGCCGTCGGCGAGCGCGCGGACGTGACCGATGGCGAGGGGCTGGTCGCTGAGTGCGTGGTAACCGGCAGCGAGCCGGACGTGCTCGAGCTTGCCGTGCTGGCCCGGCGCGCTGACCCGGTGCCGAGCCCCAGGATCGTCGTGGTGCAGGCGATACCCAAGGGGGACCGCGGTGAGTTCGCCGTGGAGATCATGACCGAGGTGGGAGTGGATGTCGTCGTGCCGTGGGCGGCCGGGCGATGCGTGCCGAGGTGGCGCGGCGACCGCGGCGAGAGGGCGCTGGCGCGCTGGCGGGTGATCGCCAGGGAGGCGGCCAAGCAGGCACGCCGGACCAGGTTCCCGCGGATCGCCGACCCAGCGGATACCCCCGCCGTGGCCAGGCTGGTCACGGCGGCGAGCCTGGCGATCGTCCTGGATCCCGGCGGGCCGGCCGGGATCTGCGGCCTGCCGCTGCCAGCCGGCGGCGACATCGTCGTGGTAGTCGGGCCGGAGGGCGGCGTTAGCCCGGCAGAGGCCAGCCTGCTGACCGGCGCGGGCGCGCTGACCGCCCGGCTGGGGCCCACCGTGCTGCGGACCTCATCGGCCGGCGCGGTCGCCACAGCGCTCCTGCTCAGTGCTAGCGGGCGGTGGGGCTAGCGGGCGGCCGGGGCTATAGCGGGCGGCCGGGGCCAGCGGGCGGCGGGGGCCAGCGGGCGGCGGACCTGAGCTGGTGGCCAGCAGCCGATGCCCGGCACCCGCCGACCCTGCGGCACCCGCCGCTGCGGTTCATCCGGCACCGGCTTAGCAGGGCTGCGTGCTGCTGACGGGCGACGGGCTGGCCGAGGCGGCGCCGCCGGCGACCGCGCCGGTCCCGGCGCCGACGCTCGCCAACATGCTGGGCGCCGGAGTGGCTGCGGTGGTCGCGCTGGTTGACGGGCTCGGCGACGGGCTCGAGCTGGTCGGCGACGGGCTCGGGCTGGTCGGCGACGGGCTCGGGCTGGTCGGCGTCGGCGGCGTGGGTGTCGGCGTGGTCGGCGTCGTGCTCGGGCTCGGGGACGTCGTCCGGCAGCTGTGCGACGGGCTCGGCGTCGGCTTGACCAGGCGTGGTGGTGGCGGCATCGTGGGGTGCGGCGTAGGCCAGCCCACGGGCACCAGCGATGGCAGCGGTTGCGCCCGGCCGTTGACCCCGCCTCCGCCCTGACCGCTGGTCGTTCCCTGGCTCTGGCCGAGCCCGGTGAACACGCTGGGCTGGGTGATCGTGTGCTGCAGTTCGCTGATGGCCAGCGCACCGGACCCGATGATGACCACGAAAGCGGCCATCGCAGCAGCCGGACGCAGCCAGGCAGGACGCACCTTGAGCCAGCCGTTACCTGCCCGGCGCCAGCCGAGGACAGGCCCGATCCGGCCGATCGCGGCACCTGCCCGGCCCAGCGCGGGCCCGATCCGGCCCAGCGCGGGCCCGATCCGGGCGAGTGCCGGGGCGATCCGGCCGAGTGCCGGGGCGATCCGGCCGAGTGCAGGGGCGATCCGGGCGAGTGCGGGCCCGATCCGGCCGAGTGCAGGGGCGATCCGGCCGAGCGCCGGGCCAGTCCGGGCGAGTGCGGGGGCGATCCGGCCCAGCGCGGGCGCGATCCGGGTGAGTGCGGGCCCGATCCGGCCCAGCGCGGGCCCAATCCAGGCGAGCGCCAGGCCCGTCCGGAGCCGGAGCCAGGCGAGGAGGGGCCGCAGCCGGAGCGCAACGGGCTCTGTTGCTGACATCATCCAGGCGGCGAAGGCCGGCCGCGGCGGCGACAGCCGGACGCGGATCCGCTCCAGCCCGTCTCCCGCTGGCTCGACCGAGTCAGCCGCCACGCGCAGCGCACGGCGCAGCAGCTCCTCGTGCTCGCGACTCGGATATGTCATGGATTCCGCTCCAGGCCTTTCGTAGTCCCCCTCGTCTTCGTCATACGTCTCGCTCCAGAACGTTCCGGAGTGAGGACATTGCCCTCGCCGTGTGGCTCTTCACGGCCCCCCTGCTAATGCCCATGGTCATGGCGATCTGAGCCTCGGACAGGTCACCGTAGTAGCGCAGCACGAGCGCCTCGCGCTGGCGTGCGGGGAGCGTACGGAGCGCGGTCACCACTGCCGTGCGTTCCAGCTGGGTGATGGCCCCCTGCTCGGCGCTGGGCATGTCTGGCGGCGGCTTCGGCGCGTTCCGGTCGACGACCACGCGATGTCGTAGCACGGAACGTGACCTGTTCACTACCGACTGGCGCAGGTAAGACAGCGCCTTGTCGCTGTCCCTGAGCCGGCGCCAGCCGCCGTGCATCGCGACGAACGAGTCCTGCACGACTTCTTCCGCAGTCGCCACGTCTCGCAGCAGCAGCGCTGCTAGGCGGACGAGAGAGCGATAGTGCGTGCTGTAGAGCGCGGTCACTGCCCGGTCGGCATCCCAGTCGGCCGGTACCGCCCCTAGAGGGCTGTCCGCCACCAGGGTTTCGGTCACTTGCATTGGACGCCCGGCGGACGCGTCCGGTTCACCCGCCGTCATGTCCGTTTTTCGCGTCGGTTCTTCGCCCGCCGACTGGCCTCAACGATCCTCCGCCCCCCCATGTCCGTTCCACGCCGAGCCCGCATCGCTGCGCATCACGGTGCACCGTCGCAAATCACAGCGATCCGCGGCCGCCCCCGGGGCCGCGGACACTGGGCAGAACCTGCCGGTGGCCGTGCGCAGGAGCGATTCGCCGAGGATTCGCAGTAGTGCAACCATATATGTCGGCCGTCACGCGGACGGGCTACAAGTTAAGATCGCTGCATGGCCGACTGCCTGTTCTGCAGCATCGCAGCGGGGGAGACCACGGCGACGTGCGTGCTGGAGAGCCCCCGCACGATAACGTTCCGCGATATCAGCCCGCAGGCGCCGACCCATGTCCTTGTGATACCAAAAGACCACTACCCCGATCTAGCCGCACTCGCTGGAGCGGGCGACGGGCTGCTGGACGAGGTCGCGGCTCAAGCGCACCGGATCGCGGCAGCCGACGGAATTGACCGGACGGGCTATCGGGTTGTCTTCAATACTGGCCCGCAGGCTGGGCAGACGGTTCAGCACGTGCACGCGCATGTTCTCGGTGGCCGGGCGATGGCCTGGCCACCTGGATAAGGCCCGGCAGGAGGCCCGGCGGATAGCGTGGCAAACATGCGGGCGCAGCGGCGCTCAGACGGGGAAAGGCAATTGACGCGCGACTCAAGCGATTCGGCGAACGGTGAGCGCTCATCGGGCAAAAGCGACACGCAGGTAAAGATCGTCATTCCGGATGATCACTCGATGGTGATCCTGCTCGGATCGGGCGACGAGTTGCTGCAGGTAATCGAGCGTGACTTCGCGGCCGACATTCACGTCCGGGGCAATGAGATCACGGTGACGGGCCCCGAGGCGGAGACTGCCCTGGTCGCCAGGCTCTTCGACGAGCTGACCAAGCTAGCCGCGCAAGGCACCGAGCTATCGGTCGGCGTCGTGGAGCAAACCGTCTCCATGCTGCGCAAACGGCCAGCCGCACGGCCCGACGAGGTGCTGACCCTGGACATCCTGTCCGCTCGCGGCCGCACGATCCGGCCGAAGACGCTGAACCAGAAGCGCTACGTTGACGCCATCGACTCGCACACGATCGTCTTCGCCATCGGCCCGGCCGGAACAGGCAAGACCTATCTGGCGATGGCCAAGGCGGTGAAGGCCCTGCAGGCAAAGGAAGTGAACCGGATCATCCTTACCCGGCCCGCGGTGGAGGCGGGGGAGCGGCTCGGGTTCCTGCCCGGCACGCTATACGAAAAGATCGACCCGTACCTCCGGCCGCTCTATGATGCCCTGCACGACATGCTCGACCCCGACACGATCCCGCGGCTGACCGCGGCCGGGACGATTGAGATTGCCCCGCTCGCTTACATGCGGGGCCGCACGCTGAACGACTCGTTCATCATTCTCGACGAGGCGCAGAACACTTCTCCCGAGCAGATGAAGATGTTCCTGACCCGGCTCGGCTTTGGCTCCAGGATCGTCGTCACCGGAGACGTCACGCAGGTCGACCTGCCGTCCGGTCAGCTGAGCGGCCTGCGCCTGGTCCAGGACATACTGGACGGCGTCGACGATGTTTATTTCTCCCGGCTGACTAGTCACGATGTCGTCCGGCACAAGCTGGTGGCCGACATCGTGGACGCCTACGAGAGATACGACGCACGCCAGGACGACACGGCAAGCACGCAGCGGCTGGCCGGGAGCCGGTCCCGCCGCCCGGGCGCCCGGGCCCGGTGAGCGGGGCCGCGTGAGCATCGAGATCGCCAACGAGTCGGGGACCGCGGTTGATGAGGCTGGCCTGGCGGCCGTCGCCCGCCATGTACTCGACGGGATGCGGGTGCATCCGCTGGTCGAGCTCTCCGTGCTCCTCGTCGACAAGCCGGCCATGGCCGACCTGCACGAGCGCTGGCTGGGCGAACCCGGACCGACGGACGTGCTCGCGTTCCCGATGGACGAGCTGAGGCCGCCGCACCAGGCGGGCGCGCGCGCCGACCGGGGAGCGGCCGCCGAGCCTGGCCCGCTGCCTGGGCTGCTCGGCGACGTGGTGCTGTGCCCGCAGGTCGCCGCGGAGCAGGCCCGCAAGGCTCACCATGACCTGCGGGACGAGCTTGAGCTGCTGTGCACGCACGGCATACTGCACCTGCTCGGATATGACCACGCGGACCCGGACGAGCATGCAGCGATGTTTGGCCTGCAGGACAAGCTGCTCGCCGGGTGGCGCGCGGAGCGCGGATCTGGTGACCCGGAAAGCCGGGAACCGCGCGAAGGGCAAGAAGGGCCAGGGTGACACAGCGATGGGCTGGCTGGCCGTCGCCGCGCTTGCGCTGGTTGCCCTGGCCGGGGCCTGCGCAACCGCTGAAGTTGCGCTGCTCCGGGTGTCCAGGGCGGGCGCAAAGGAACTAGGCCGCACGGCAGGCGAGCGGCCTGCGCCGCTGCTGGCCGTGCTGGCCGAGGTTCCGCGTTACCTGAGCGTCCTGTCGCTGGCCAGGGTGGCAGGCGAGGCAGGCGCGACTGTGCTGGTGACCGCCGTGCTGCTGGATGCGGTCGGATCCGGCTGGCGGGCGTTCACGTATGCCGCCGCGATCATGATCGTGGCGATCTACCTGGCGACCGGGCTGGTCCCGCGCAGCGCCGAGCGCCAGCACTCGGCGCGGGTGGCCCTGGCCGCTGCGGCGGTCCTGCATCCCGTCGTCCGCTTTCTCGGCCCGCTCCCGCGGGTCCTCGGGGCGGCCGGCCGCAAGCTCGGCGCCGGCAAGGGGCCGTCCGGCTCCGAGGAGGACCTGCGCGGCCTCGTGGACCTGCTGGAGCAGCGCCGGGTCATCCAGCCCGACGAGCGCGCCATGATCCATTCGGTGTTCGAGCTGGGCGACACGATCGTGCGTGAGGTCATGGTTCCGCGCACCGATATGGTGTTCGTCGAGCGGGACAAGACCCTGCGCCAGGCGCTTTCGCTCGCGCTGCGCAGCGGCTTTTCCCGTGTCCCGGTGATCGGCGAGAATCTCGATGACGTGGTCGGGATCGCCTACCTCAAGGACATCGTCACCCGCAGCCAGGAGCACAGGGAGGGCGAGTCGGTCGAGAAGATCTCCTCGATCATGCGGCCGGCCACCTTCGTGCCGGAAAGCAAGCCGATTGACGAGCTGCTCAAGGAGATGCAGGCGCGGCAGATCCATCTCGCGATCGTGATCGACGAGTACGGCGGGACAGCCGGGCTCGTCACCATTGAGGACATCCTTGAGGAGATTGTCGGGGAGATCACGGACGAGTACGACCAGGAGCAGCCCGCGGTGGAATGGATCGAGGAAGGAGAGCACGCCAGGGTTACCGCCCGGCTGCCGGTGGAGGAGCTTGCGGAGCTGTTCGACGTCAGGATCGACGCGGAGGATGTGGAGACGGTGGGCGGGTTGCTGGCCCAGCAGCTGGGCCGGGTGCCGATCGCCGGGTCGATGGCCACGGTGCAAGGGCTGAGGCTGACCGCAGAGAGCCTGGCCGGGCGGCGAAACAGGATCGGGACCGTGACGGTGCAGCGGACCGGGCCGGCCGGGCGCGCAGCCGCGCAGAGTTCCGCCGGCCAGCACTAGCGGCAGGACGCCGTCATGGGCAAGGACAGCACTAGAGTTAGCCGCGTGAGCGAGGCTCAGCCCGGCCCGGAGGACGTCAAGATCATCACTCTGGCCCGATCGGCGCGCGCCCGGGTGGCGGCTGCCGAGGGCGCGGCGGTCCGTGACGAGACTGGCCGCACCTATGCCGCCGCGGCAGTGGCCCTGCCGTCGCTGCGGCTTTCCGCGCTGCGGCTTGCCGTCGCCATGGCTGTGTCCAGCGGCGCAGCCAGCCTGGAGGCAGCGGCCCTGGTCAGCGAGGCCGACAAGCCCGATCCCGCTGACCTGGCCGCGGTTCGGGACATCGGCCCTGGCGCGACCTTGTTCCATGCCTTCCCGGACGGCACGCTGCGGGCGACGCTGCAGCCCTGACCCGTGGCCGTCACCCTCGGCCTGGCCGAGCCGGTGGTGGCGGCGCTGCTCGCGCTGGTGGTCATCGGCGAGCGGCTGTCAGCGCCGGCCATCGGCGGCCTCATTGTGGTCGGCCTCGCACTGGCCATCCTGGTCATGCCGGGCGGCCCCGCCGCCGCTGGGCGGCCGCCCCGCGCGGGAGCACCGCGCGGGAGCACCGCCGCCACCCGGCATTAGGCCGGTAGCGCGCCGGTAAGGGAGAATCACCGGCGTGGGACGACCGCGGGACACTCAGCGAGCAGGCGGGCCGGCGCGGCCGGCCTTCAGGTCCGGTTTCGCATGCTTCGCCGGCCGCCCCAACGTGGGTAAGTCGACGCTGATGAACGCGCTCGTCGGAACCAAGGTCGCCATCACCAGCAGCCGTCCGCAGACCACCCGCCGGGCCATCCGGGGCATCGTGCACCGGCCCGATGCCCAGCTGATCATCGTTGACACTCCAGGGCTGCACCGGCCCCGCACGCTCCTCGGCGAACGGCTGGACAGCCTGGTGCGGTCCACGCTCACCGAGGTCGACGTGATCGGATTCTGCCTGCCCGCCGCCGACCGGATCGGGCGGGGAGACCGGTACCTGGCCGGTGAGCTTGCCAGCCTCGGCAAGACTCCGGTCGTCGCCATCGTCACCAAGACCGATCAGGTGTCCAGCGACCGGATAGCCGCCCAGCTCGCCGCCGCCAGCGAGCTGGGCGACTGGGCCGACGTGGTGCCGGTCTCGGCAGTGTCCGGCTTCCAGCTCGACGTGCTGGCCGACGTTCTGGTCTCGCACCTGCCACCAGGGACGCCCCTGTACCCGGACGGCGAGCTGACCGACGAGCCCGAGCAGCAGCTGGTGGCCGAGCTGATCCGTGAGGCGATCCTGGAAGGCGTCCGCGACGAGCTTCCGCACTCGATCGCCGTCGTGGTCGACGAAATGGCGCCGCGGCCAGGGCGGGATGACCTGATCGACGTGCACGCCCTGATGTACGTGGAACGTCCCAGCCAGAAAGCTATCGTCATCGGCGCCAAGGGCGCGCGGCTGAAGGAAGTGGGCAGCCAGGCGCGGCGGCAGATCGAGGCCCTGCTCGGCACCCGGGTCTACCTCGACCTGCGGATCAAGATCGCCAAGAACTGGCAGCGGGACCCGAAGCAGCTGCGCCGCCTTGGCTTCTATGACTGAGCCGCGCCGCGGCCCTGGTGCCCGGGCCGGTAGCAGCCGGCCGGCCCGCCGCCGCGATCTGCGGAGTGGCCAGGTCCCTCGCGGTTCGCTGCGGTGCGGGACAATGGCCGGGTGAGCGTCTACCGCGACGACGGCATCGTGCTGCGCACCCACAAACTGGGCGAGGCCGACCGGATCGTCACCCTGCTGGCCCGGCGGACCGGGCGGGTCCGCGCGGTAGCCAAGGGTGTGCGGCGGACGAAGTCGAGGTTCGGCGCGCGGCTTGAACCCTTCACGCATGTCGATCTTCAGCTCTACACCGGCCGGTCGCTGGACGTGATCACCCAGGCCGAGACGCTGCGGCCGTACGGGGAGTCGCTGGCGACGGACTACCCGCGGTACACCACGGGCACCGCGATGCTGGAGACCGCCGAGCGGTTCACCCCGGTCGAGAAGGAACCGGCTCTGCGGCAGTTCCTGCTGCTCGTCGGGGGACTCCGGGCGCTCGGCGAGGGAGTTCATGACCCGCGGCTCGTGCTCGACGCCTACCTGCTGCGCTCACTCGCGGTCGCGGGATACGCTCCCGCGCTGGATGAGTGCGCGATCTGCGGCACGCGGGCCGCCGGGCCGGAAGCCGGGCCGGCCGCCGCGCCTGACCTGACCGAAGCCAGCCGTCGTCCCAGGCCGCCGAGTAACTTCCGCGCGTTTGCGATACCGGCCGGGGGACTGGTCTGCCGGTCGTGCCGCGCGCCCGGCGCGGCGACGCCGTCAGCGCAGACGATCGCGCTGATGAGCGCGCTGATGAGCGGGGACTGGCCGCATGCCGACGCGAGCGAGCGGCGGCATCAGGTCGAGTGCAGCGGGCTGGTGGCCGCGTACCTGCAGTGGCACCTGGAGCACTCGATCCGCTCGCTCAAGCACGTGGAGCACGCATGACCCGGCAGTTCCGGCCGCCGTACCCGCATCCCGATGGTGCTCGCCCGCCCGCCATCCCGGCCACCTTCGTGCCCCGGCACGTGGCCCTGGTCATGGACGGCAACGGCCGCTGGGCCAGCCAGCGCGGCCTGCCGCGGACGGAAGGTCACAAGCGGGGCGAGTACTCGCTTTTCGACGTGATCATGGGCGCGATCGAGCTGGGCATCCCGTATCTGTCCGCCTATGCGTTCTCCACCGAGAACTGGCGGCGGTCGCCGGAGGAAGTCCGGTTCCTGATGGGCTTCAACCGCGACGTGATCCGCCGCCGCCGCGACCAGCTCAACGAGATGGGCGTCCGCGTTCGCTGGGCGGGCCGGCGGCCCAGGCTCTGGCGCAGCGTGATCAGCGAGCTTGAGGACGCGGAGCAGATGACCGCCGGGAACTCCGTGCTGACCCTGCAGTTCTGCGTCAACTACGGCGGCCGCGCCGAGATCGCCGACGCCGCCGCGGCGATCGCGGCCGACGTCGCGGCCGGGAAACTCCGCGTCGACCGGATCGACGAGAAGGTGTTCGCCCGCTACCTCGACGAGCCGGGCATCCCCGACGTTGACCTGTTCATCCGGTCCTCGGGCGAGCAGCGGACGTCGAACTTCCTCATCTGGCAGTCCGCGTACGCCGAATTCGTGTTCCTTGACACGCTCTTCCCCGACTTCGACCGCCGCCACCTGTGGCACGCCTGCGAGATCTTCGCGAGCAGGGATCGCCGGTACGGCGGCGCCGTGCCCAACCCGCCGCCAGCCGGCCCGGCCAAGACCTAGCCGGGCCCGCCAAGACCCAGCCGGCCCGCCAACACCCAGCCGGCCCCGCCAGGACCTAGCCGGCCTGCTCAGGCCTGGCCGGCTCAGGTTCAGGTGCGCCCGCTCAGCGCGTGGCCTGGAGGATGGCGAGCCCCAGCAAGCAGGCGACCGCCGCCGCGCGGCCGGCCCGCCCCGCGCCGCTCAGCCCCGGCCAGGACAGGTAGCCGAGCCAGCCGGCGACCAGAGCGACCACGCAGAGCGCCGCCGCGCCAGCCCAGCCCCGGGCGGCGAAGCCCGCCACCAGGAACCCGGCCAGCATGAGCGGCACCAGCCAGGCCGGCAACTGGCGAAGGTACACCAGGGGCGCCGCGCTGGCCCGTTCCACCGCCAGGCGGATGCCGGCCGGCCGTGGCCTCGCCCCCGTTCCTGCGCCCGCCGGCGGGGCCGGCGGCGCCGGGGCCGGCGGCGGCGGAGCCGGGCGGCCCGGCCGCGGCGGGCCTGGCCGGCTTCTGGTCACGGTCGTCGGCCTCTCGCTCGTACTGGTGCCTGCGCGCATTCCCGAAGTGCCTCACTCTACAGCAGACATCGTGCATGCACCCGGTGAGCAGCGCGGACGACGTCCGGCCGTCCCGGCATCGGGCAACGGGAGAACATGGCGGCCGGTCGCGGTGCGGGTCAACTGTATTTCCCCGCTGTGACTGCTGCGCGGGTTGCATCCAGTGGGCCGGCCCGCCGCCCGCTGCCCAGGAATACAGGAACGTCGTCGGCCAAGAACCGATCGGCGCCAACGTCGGAATTGTCATGATTTCCGGGCGCTGACCTGGTTAGCCAATTGTAGCTGACCGGATAATTGCCAGAAACTCAAAAATCCCGATAATGTGTGGCACACCACCCGCCGGACCAGGCGCGCCCGGCGCTGCACTATTCATGCGAGACCGAGGCCGGACCCTGCTGTCGGCGCCGTTTTACCTGACTGTCTCGCGGTGCGCAGCTCGCGATGGAGAACACGGCGCGAGGGAAGGGGCCGGATTTCGGCGGCCCCTACATGTGCGGGGGCTCGTGTCTTCCTCCGGCCTCTGCGGCCCGCGGTCGCCCCGGCCGCTGTGTCCCAGATCGAAGGGGTTCCTCTTCATGATGACCAAGTACATCCATCGCATCGCGGCCGTCGGCGCGATCAGCGCGGGCCTGGCCCTCGCCGCCGCGCTGCCGGCGGGCGCGGTAACCGGCGCCACCGTGGCCAGCCCCGAGCAGGCCGGCTTCGCCGCCACCGGCGCGCAGTTCCGCTTCGTCCAGCAATCGTTCACGCTGCCGGACGCCACCCACTTCGCCAGCGAGATCGGCGGCTTCGGCCTCTCCGTGCAGCTGTGGTCGACCCACTCGGTGATCGTGCTCGGCGTCTCGAACACCACCGCGACGGCAAGCAACTACAGCGCGGCCGCCGCCGTCTTCAACCCGGCCACCAAGACCACCGTCTGCAGCACCGCGGGCAGCGGCACGGGATTGTGCGCGGGCGTCCCGCTGGCCTGGACCAACGGCACGGTCTCGTTCGCGCCCGGTGACTTCCTGACCGAGAGCATCTTCTACAACAGGGCGGCCGGCACGACCACGTTCACCGTGACCGACATCACGTCCGGTCAGGGCCTGATCTACACCCGGACCGCGGGCATGGGCATCTCCTGGAACCAGGCGCGGGTCGGCGCCGAGTTCGGCTGTACCCCGTGGGCGAGCTGCGGCATCGGGCCGGTGCCCTACACCGCCCCGCCGAACGCGGTGCCCCTGGCCAGCATCTCCGGGGTCCGGCTGACGACCTTCAGCGGCCACCGGTCCGGGCTCAGGTCGTGGTGGACGCACAGCAAGGTCGAGTGGACCCGCAACGGCCTGCTGACCGGCGCGGTCAACGCGAAGGCCGTCAACCTGTCCAGCGACGGAACCGCATTCGGCGTCGTCCTCGAGCCGTAAGCGCACGCGCTCCTACCCGACCGCCCTGGCCCGTTCGGTTGCCCTTCCGCAGACGAGCGGGCCAGGGCTTTGCCTGCGTGCGGAGGTCGCTCATGTTTTGACTTGGCCGCGGCAAAGATATGGCGCTGCGACCGGGCCGGGCACGTGCCGCGGGCCATCATGGCCAGGACCGCCCAGTGCGCGGGCACCGCTAAGCTTGACCACCGACCGCGCTCCCGACGATGCGCGCCGAGACTGAGCCGCCGACCGCCAGCCGGATGGAGATAGTGATGGCCCGACGCAGTGACCGCATGGACACGATTGTCAGCCTCTGCAAGCGCCGCGGGATCGTCTTCCCGTCCAGCGAGATCTACGGCGGTCTCCGGGCTTCCTGGGACTACGGCCCGCTCGGCGTGGAGATGAAGAACAACATCAAGCGCCAGTGGTGGCGGACGATGGTGCAGGAGCGCGAGGACATCGTCGGCCTCGACTCCTCGGTGATCCTGGCCCGCGAGGTGTGGGAGGCCAGCGGCCACGTCACCGAGTTCACCGATCCGCTGACCGAGTGCATGTCCTGCCACCGCCGGTTCCGGGCTGATGACCTCATCGAGGCGTACGAGGAGAAGCACGGGCACCCGCCGCAGGACGGCCTGTCCCAGCTGGCCTGCCCGAACTGCGGCACCAGGGGCGCGTTCACGGAGCCGCGCAACTTCAACGGCCTGCTGCGCACGTACCTCGGGCCAGTCGAGGACGAGTCGGGGCTGGCCTACCTGCGGCCGGAGACCGCCCAGGGCATCTTCATCAACTACCGCAACGTGCTGCAGGCGTCCCGCAAGAAGATCCCGTTCGGCATCGGCCAGATCGGCAAGTCCTTCCGCAACGAGATCACCCCCGGCAACTTCATCTTCCGCACCCGGGAGTTCGAGCAGATGGAGATGGAATTCTTCGTCAAGCCCGGCACCGACGAGGAATGGCACCAGCGCTGGATCGACGCGCGGCTTGACTGGCATCTCGGCCTGGGCATCAGCCAGGACAACCTGCGACTTTACGAGCACCCGAAGGAAAAGCTGTCGCACTACTCGAAGCGGACCGTCGACATCGAGTACAAATTTGACTTCCCTGGCAGCGAGTGGGGCGAGCTTGAGGGAATCGCGAACCGCACCGACTTCGACCTGACAACCCACGGGAAGGCGTCCGGCCAGGACATGTCCTACCTCGATCCGGAGTCCGGCGAGAGGTACGTGCCCTACGTGGTCGAGCCGGCCCTCGGCGTCGACCGCACGCTGCTCGTGCACCTGCTCGACGGCTACACCGAGGACGAGGCGCCGGACGCCAAGGGCAAGCTGGAGAAGCGCACCGTGCTGCGGCTCGATCCCAGGATTGCCCCGGTCAAGGTGGCCGTCCTGCCGCTGTCGCGCAACGCCGACCTCTCCCCGAAGGCCAGGGACGTGGCCGCCGAACTGCGCCGGCACTGGAATGCCGACTTCGACGACGCCAGTGCGATCGGCCGGCGTTACCGCCGCCAGGACGAGATCGGCACCCCGTACTGCGTAACTGTTGATTTTGAGACACTCGCCGACCAGGCGGTCACCGTTCGCGAGCGCGACTCGATGAAGCAGGAGCGGATCGGCATCGAAGGGCTGACTGCCTATCTTTCTGAACGGATGGCCGGCTGCTGATCGCCATGCCACAGCGCAAGCCGTCCGGCGGCGAGCGCAGGGCGCCGTGGGTCAGCCAGGACCTGCCTCGCTAGTGCGCTGGCCACATACCTTCGCCGGGTTGCCGACGTCGTCAGCCCAGACGTGACGCGGCGTCGGCCGGTGAACGTTAGTGGACATCGCACTGGCCGTGGTCAGGATCGGGGCGGCCATCCGATCGGTGGTTCCCGATGGCGGGCCGGCCGCCGCGCCGGGATGTCCCGCGAACCCCGGCCAGTCAGCCGCCGACCGAGTTCATGGCATTCTTCAGGTTCGTGCCTGACACCCCGGCACCGCAGGCCGCGCCGGCCTCTGGCGTGGTCGCCGTGTAGTGCCGGATGCCGACGCGATAGTGGATGGCCATGGCCTTTATCGTCCAGCACTTCCCGGGGCCCGGCGGCCCGGCCTGGACCACCAGCCCAAGGCTCGACACCGGCACAAGGCCGCCGGTCACCGCGTCACGCACCTTCCGGCTGGGCGGGAACGCCAGTCCGGCCAGGGACCGGTGCCCGGTGGCGCATCCGCTGGTGATCGCCTGGCCGGTCGTGACCAGCAGGCCGAGGCGCGAGCACCCCGCATCTCGTGCGCCGTAGACGCTGACCAGCCGCGGTACCGGGTAGCCATTGCCGCCGCCGACCAGCGTTATGCCGTTGATGACCGCTGGCGCCCGGCCGCGGTTGATGACGTCGACGACAAGCCCGACCGGCGCCTCCTGCGGGTCAAGGATGCCGGCCACGCTGAACGAGCCGAGGCTCAGCGGCCCGTTGCCCAGGCCGATCGGGCCCCTGGCGAAGAAGGCCCCGACGGCGAGCAATGCCACGACCACGCCGGCAAGAATGCGTGACACGCGGCGGCCGAAGCGCAGCCTCATTTCCCCTCCGGGCTGCTGACTGGTTTCGCCGATAATAATGCGCCCGGGTCCCCGGCGGAATGGTCTTGCCGCTAGCCGGCCGCTGCGGGCCGGATATCGGCCCGGGCAGGCGCGAGTGCAGCCAGGATGGCGTCAAGAGCCGCGCCGGTCAGGCACCGGCCGACTGAGGCGCCCATCTCGCCCGGGTGCAGGACGACGATGGCGCCGCGACTTTTCCGCGCGCAACTGGCATTGTCGCGCAGTTTCCGGCCTCCGCGCAGCGCGGTGCTCCCGGAGCCCGAGGACCTTCGGGAGCACCGCGCGGGACGCGCGTGCCGGGGAGCTACCAGGCGATTTCGCCGGTGCAGTGCGCGAAGGCCCTGGGCAGCGGGGTGACTGGTCGCCGGTCAGAACGCCGACCGCCCACGGAGGGGACTGCAGATACCGCTGCCCGACCGGGCGGCGGCAGCGCTACCAGGCGACATCGCAGCCGCTGCGTCGTCGGCCGGCGATCGGTCCGGGCCGATCCGGGCCGGCCGGCCGGCTGCGTCCCCGGGAGCTCGCCGGGCTCGGTAGAGTCCGGGTGAGGGGCCGTGAGGCCACAGTTACTTTGGCCGCCCATCGCCGGAATTCACCTGCCGGGCTGGCGGCGTCATGAGGAGTGCCATCAGTGCCGAAGCTCGTCTACGACTTCACCGAGGGAAATAAGGACCTGAAGGACCTGCTGGGCGGCAAGGGAGCCAACCTGGCCGAGATGACCAACCTGGGCCTGCCCGTTCCGCCCGGGTTTATCGTCAGCACCGAGGCGTGCCGCCACTACCTGCGGGAGGGCGACGTCCCGGCCGGGCTCGACGATGAGATCACGGCCCATCTGCGCGACCTGGAAGCGAAGATGGGCAGGCACCTGGGCGACCACGCAGACCCGCTGCTGGTCAGCGTGCGGTCCGGGGCCAAGTTCTCCATGCCGGGCATGATGGAGACCGTGCTGAACATCGGCCTGTCCGATGAGTCGGTGCACGGCCTGGCGAAGCAGGCGGGCAGCGAGCGGTTCGCCTGGGACTCCTACCGGCGGCTGATCCAGATGTTCGGCAAGACCGTGCTTGACATCGACGGGTCGGCCTTCGAGCACGCGATCGACACCGCCAAGAAGGCCAAGGGCACCAAGAACGACCTGGACCTGGACGCCGGGGACCTGCGCGGGATCGTCGACACCTTCAAGGGCATCGTCCGCGAGCAGACCGGCCGCGACTTCCCGCAGGAGCCGCGCGAGCAGCTGGACCTGGCGATCCGCGCCGTCTTCAATTCCTGGAACGCGGACCGGGCGATCCTGTACCGCCGCCAGGAGCGCATCCCGGCCGACCTGGGCACCGCGGTCAACGTGGTGGCCATGGTGTTCGGCAACCTCGGCATGGACTCCGGCACCGGGGTCGCTTTCACCCGTGACCCGGGCAGCGGCCAGCAGGGTGTCTACGGCGACTACCTGCAGAACGCCCAGGGCGAGGATGTCGTGGCCGGCATCCGCAACACGGTCCCGCTGCAGGACCTGGAGCAGATCGACCCGAAGTGCTACGCCGAGCTGATGCAGATCATGCAGACGCTGGAGAACCACTACCGGGACCTGTGCGACATCGAGTTCACGATCGAGCGCGGCAAGCTGTGGATGCTGCAGACCCGGGTGGGCAAGCGAACCGCGGGGGCCGCATTCCGGATCGCCGTCCAGCTCGTCGACCAGGGCCTCATCGACCTGGACGAGGCGCTGAACCGGGTTACCGGCGACCAGCTGGCACACCTGATGTTCCCCAGGTTCGACACCAGCTCGGACGTCAAGAAGATCGCCAAGGGGATCAGCGCCTCCCCGGGCGCCGCCGTCGGCAAGGTGGTCTTCGAATCCGCCCGCGCCGTCGAGCAGGCCGCGGCCGGGGCGGACGTCATCCTGGTCCGGCGCGAGACCAACCCCGACGACCTGCACGGCATGATCGCCGCCCGCGGCATCCTGACCAGCCGGGGCGGCAAGACCAGCCACGCGGCGGTGGTCGCCCGCGGCATGGGCAAGACCTGCGTCTGCGGCGCGGACGAGCTGGAAGTCGACGTCGCGGGCGGCAGCTTCACCGCGCCCGGCGGCGTGACCGTCCGCGAGGGCGACGTCATCTCGATCGACGGCACCTCCGGCGCGGTCTATCTCGGCGAAGTGCCGGTGGTGGCCTCCCCGGTCGTGGAGTACTTCGAGGGCAGCCTGGACCCGCGCTCCGATGAGCTGGTCAGCGCGGTACACCGGATCATGACCCGGGCCGACGAGCGCCGCCGTCTCGGCGTGCGCGCCAATTCCGACACCGGCGAGGACTCCGCCCGGGCGGTCAGGTTCGGCGCCCAGGGCATCGGCCTCACCAGGACCGAGCACATGTTCCTCGGCGAGCGGCGGCAGCTCGTCGAGCGGCTGATCCTGGCCGACGACGACGAGACCCGGCAGTCGGCGCTGGACGACCTGGAGCCGCTGCAGCGCGGCGACTTCGTGGAGATCCTGGCGGCGATGGACGGGCTGCCGGTGACCATCCGGCTGCTTGACCCGCCGCTGCACGAGTTCCTCCCGGACATCACCGACCTGACGGTGAAGATCGCGCTGGCCGGCGACGACGCGACCGACAAGGACAAGAAGCTCCTCGACGCGGTGCGCCGGCTGCACGAGCAGAACCCGATGCTCGGCCTGCGCGGCGTCCGCCTCGGCCTCGTCATTCCCGGCCTGTACGGGATGCAGGTCCGCGCGATCGCGCATGCCGCGGTGCAGCGCGTGCGTGACGGCGGCGACCCGCATCCGGAGATCATGATCCCGCTGGTCGGCGCGGTGCAGGAAATAGAAATAGCGCGGGCGGAAGCCGAGCGGGTGCTCGCCGAGGTGGCGGAGGAGACCGGCGTCAGCGTGCCGACCCTGATCGGGACGATGATCGAGGTGCCGCGGGCGGCGCTGACGGCCGGGCAGATCGCGCAGGCGGCCGAGTTCTTCTCGTTCGGGACCAACGACCTCACCCAGATGGGCTGGGGTTTCTCCCGCGACGACGTGGAGGGCTCGTTCTTCAGCCGCTACATCGACCTCGGCGTGTTCGGCGTCTCGCCGTTCGAGACGCTGGATGCCGACGGCATCGGCCGCCTGGTCCGGATCGCGGTCGACGAGGGCAGGGCGACCCGGCCTGACCTCAAGATCGGCGTGTGCGGCGAGCACGGCGGCGACCCCGAGTCCGTCCATTTCTTCCACCAGGCGGGCCTCGACTACGTGTCCTGCTCGCCATTCCGCGTTCCCGTCGCCCGGCTGGAGGCCGGCCGCGCGGCTGTCGATGAAGCCGCCGGGGCCAGCGACAGCAGGTGACAGCAGGCTACGACGGCCACGCGACGGCGCGGCGGGCGGCCGAGCCGCCCAAGCGCGCGCGCAGCGCCGGGCGCGGTCCGTTCGAGCGGGACCGCGCCCGTGTGCTGCACAGCGCCGCGCTGCGCCGTCTTGCCGCGAAGACGCAGGTCGTCGAGGTGGGGTCGGGCGACTTTCCGCGGACCAGGCTTACCCACTCGCTGGAGTGCGCGCAGGTCGGGCGAGAGCTCGGCGCGGCACTCGGGTGTGATCCCGATCTGGTCGATGCGGCTTGCCTGGCACATGATCTGGGGCATCCTCCGTTCGGCCACAATGGCGAGTCAGCGCTGGCTGAGCTCGCCGCGGACTGCGGCGGCTTCGAGGGGAACGCGCAGAGTCTCCGGCTGCTGACCCGGCTGGAGGCGAAGGTCCCCGGCGCCGGGCTGAACCTGACCAGGGCCACCCTGGATGCGACCCTGAAGTACCCGTGGCTGGCCCGTCCCGGCGAGGTCAAGTACGGCGCCTACGCCGCGGACGAGGCGGCTTTTCGCTGGATCAGGGACGGGGCGCCGGATGGCCGGCCGTGCCTGGAGGCTCAGGTCATGGACTGGGCCGACGACGTCGCCTACTCGGTGCACGACCTTGAGGACGGGCTGCACGCCGGCATGGTCACGCTCGGCCAGCTCCGTGACGGCGGTGAGCGCCGCGCCGTGGCCGAGGTGACCGCGGCCGCCTACTGCGAACCGGGTTCGGTCAGCGTTGCCGAGCTGACCGAGGTGTTCGCCGCGCTGCTCAGGCTGCCCTGCTGGCCAGCCGCGTTCGACGGCGGGCCGGCCGCACTCGCCGGGCTCAAGAACCTGACCAGCGAGCTGATCGGCCGGTTCTGCGAGGCGGCGCTTGACGCGACCCTCGGCGCGCCGCAGGAACCGCCTGGTGAGCTGCCGTGCCAGCAGCGGGATGAGCCGTCGGCCGGGCCGGCGGCGGGGTCGCC
>DATGVY010000144.1:0-2799 GCA_035299845.1 Streptosporangiaceae bacterium | reverse complement strand
GATCGAGGCCCCCCGCGGCGCCAAGGCCAAGGGCACCGCCGCAGCCAACGGTGAAGGGCCGGCCACCATCAGCTACGGCGACCTGGTCATCGCGACCGGAAGCGAGCCGGTCGCCCCTCCGGTGGAGGGCCTCGCCGATGTGCCCGCCTGGACCAGCGCGGAGGCGCTCACCTGCCCCGACCTGCCCCGGCGGCTGATCGTCCTCGGCGCGGGCCCGGTCGGCTGCGAGCTCACCCAGATCTACGCGGCGTTCGGGTCCCAGGTCACCCTGGTAGAGGCGGAGGCCCAGGTCCTCCCCGACGAGGCGGCGTTCACCGGGGAGATCCTGGCCGACGCGCTGCGCAAGGCCGGGGCCGAGGTGTGCCTGGGTTCAGCGGTGGTGAAGGCGGAGACGATGGATTCGGGGCTGGCGCTGACCCTGGCCAGCGGAATCAGGATCGAGGCCGACCGCGTCCTGCTCGCCACCGGACGCAGGCCCCGGCTGACCGGGCTGGGCCTGGACAAGCTGGGCGTCGCTGGCTCTCCCGCGGAGGCGCTCCCCGTGGACGAGACCTGCCGGGTGGTTCCCGGCCAGGCCGGCGCGGCGCGCGAGGGCAAGAAATCCGGCGGGCGGATCTGGGCCGCGGGCGACGTGACCGGCATCGCCCGCTACACGCACACGGCCCGGTACCAGGCGCGCATTGTGGCGGCCAACATCCTGGGCGGGCATCGCCTCGCCGACTACCGCGCCATCCCGCGGGCCGTCTACACCTCGCCCTCGGTCTATTCGGTAGGAATTTCCCCTGAGCATGCGGCGGCCGCCGGGGTCGATCTGTTCACCGTGGGCTTCGATCTGGCCGGGACCGCGCGCGCCCTGGTGAATAACGACGACGGGGGCCGTGTCGAGTTGTACGCGGACGCGGGATGTGGCGACATCCTGGTCGGTGCCGCCGCCGTCGGCCCCTGCGCGGAAGAATGGATGGGCGAGATAACGCTGGCCATCCGGGCCGGCATCCCGCTGGCCGTGCTGGCCGACGTGGTGCACGCGTTCCCGACGTACGGTGAGGTGGTGGAGCCTCCGCTGCGGGAACTGGTGCAGCGGGCTCGGGCCGACCGGGCCGACCCGGCCGAACCGGCCGCAGCGGACCTGGCGCGGCTGGCGGATTTATCGCTGACACGAGGAAGGGCAGGCGGATGAGCGAGAGCGACCTGGAGGCGCCGACCGCCGATGCCGTGGAGCAGGCGCAGGTTGTGGACGATGATGACGAGGAGCCGTTCGGTGACGACGAGCCCCTGGAGATACCGCTCGACGTAAACGAGGCGGATGCCGCAGAACAGCACCGCACGGTCGAACTCGACGACGACGACTACCGCTGACCGGCCCGGCTGAGCGCCTGGCTGAGCAGCCCTCTGGGCGGCCTGCTGGGCGGCCCGCTGGGCGACCGCCCGGCAGGAAGGTCACCGTCTGTAATGCCGAGTGGGCCCAGGCCGGTCGTAGGATGGATTCGACATGGCGGAACCGCGCGACGGAACACATCGGAGAGTCTCGTGACCGCAACCCCGCAGGCCCGGCCGGCCAGCCCGCGGCTGCCGAGGCAAGCCAGGCGCCGGCAGTTGCTTGGGGCGGCCCAGGAGGTCTTCGTCGCGCAGGGGTACCACGCCGCGGCGATGGACGAGATCGCCGAGCGGGCTGGCGTCAGCAAGCCCGTGCTGTACCAGCATTTCCCGGGCAAGCTCGAGCTCTACCTCGCCCTGCTCGATGAGAGCGTGGAGGCGCTGACCGACACCGTCCGCGCCGCGCTCGCGTCCACGACGGACAACAAGCAACGGGTCAGCGCCACCTTCACCGCGTTCTTCGACTTCGTGGGTAGCACCGGCCAGGCGTTTCGCCTGGTCTTCGAGTCGGACCTGCGCAACGAGCGCGCGGTCCGGGAGCGGCTCGACTCCACCATGCGGGTGTGTGCGGAGATGGTCAGCGAGATCATCCGGGAGGACGCCGGGGTGGGCGACGACGAGGCGCATCTGCTCGGCATCGGCCTGGTCGGCATGGCCCACGTCAGTGCCACGTACTGGCTCGGCACCAAAGGCATGATCCCGAAAGACGCCGCGGAGGAGCTGATGGCCCGGCTGGCCTGGCGCGGCATCAGCGGCTGGCCGCGCACCGGCTGACGTTTCGCTCGCGGCGTACTGGCTGACGTTTCGCTCGCGGCGTACCGCCGCTGGCCCCGGATTGCTTCGTCCTGCCCTTGCCGCCGGTTAGCCTGCAAGAGCGTCTTCGGCCTGGCCAGATGGGACGCCGCAGCCGACTGGCAGGAGGAGCATCGTGGAAGTCAAGATCGGGATTCAGTCGATAACGCGGGAACTTGTCGTGGAGACCCATTTCTCCGCGGAGGACATCGAGAGCTCACTCGCCGCGGCGGTCACCGACGGCGGCATGTTCGTCCTGCCTGACGACAAGGGGGGCAAGGTTCTGGTGCCGGCCGACAAGATCGGATACGTCGAATTCACCGGCTCCGAGCAGCGCCGGATCGGCTTCCGTAACACCTGATTTCCCTTAACGATCGCGCCGCCGTACTCTCAGCTGCCGCCCGGCGGTCTCAGCTGCCGCCTGGCGGTCTCAGCTGCCGCCCGGCGCGGCATCCCAGTCGGCCAGGCCGAGGGCTGACATTCGCTGCCCATGCGTATCGGTGATCCGCGCGAACATCCGGCCAATCTCGCCCAGCTCGCCGGCGGGCGGTCCGCCGGAGTCGCCTGGTCCGCCGGAGTCGCCCTGCCCGCCGGAGTCGCCTGGCCCGCCGGAGTCGCCCTGCCCGCCGGAGC
>DATGVY010000143.1:0-1567 GCA_035299845.1 Streptosporangiaceae bacterium | reverse complement strand
GCTCTCCGAGCCCGAGCAGCGCAGCGGCACGCCGCAGCGCATCCGCCTGCCGGTGCCGCCCGGCAGCCGGGTGGCCTCCGATCCCATCCTGCTGCTCTACGGCCAGGATGGCACCGCCACCTTGCGGCGCGCGCTGGCCATTGCCGGGCGGGCGTCGGGCGGCCGCGCCAGCAGTGCGCCCCCGCGGGGCTGGTGCAGCTGGTATCAGCTGGGGCTGGCGGTCACCGAGGCCGACATCCGGCGGCACGCCGCCTTTGTCTCCAGCCGGCTCCCGCAGCTGACGCGGGGGACGACCAAAACCAACCGAACCGTGATCCAGCTGGACGACGGGTGGATGCCCCGCTGGCAGCGCTGGGGCGACTGGGTCCCCAACGAGGCGTTCGCCGGCGGCTTCTCGGCCATGGTGCAGGCGGTGCGCCGGCGGCGGCTGCGAGCCGGGATCTGGCTGGCGCCCTTCCTGGTGGCCGCCGATTCGCAGCTCGCCGCCGACCATCCCGACTGGCTGGTGCGTGGCGAGGACGGGACGAAGCTGATCGATCCGCGGCTCACCCGGGCGTATCATGTCCTGGACGTCACCCATCCAGACGCGGCCGCGCACCTGACGTCTGTCTTCGCTGGGCTGCGCCGCGACGGTTTCACCTACTACAAGATCGACTTCCTGTATGCGGGCGCCTACGAGGGGCGCCGCCGGGACGGCGCCATCACCGGCACGGAGGCCCTGCGGCTGGGGCTGCAGCGGATCCTCGACGCCGTGAACCCGCCCAAATCCGCGGAGGAAGCCTACATCGTCGCCTGTGGGGCCCCGCTCCTGCCGATCGTGGGCCTGGTCCATGGGGCCCGCATCGGGGGCGACGTAGGCGCCCCCCAAATGCAGGATGGAAAGGCGACCGCGCCGCAGGTCGGCTTTCCCCTCATCCTGTCCATGGCCCGCAACACGGCAGCCCGCGCCTTCTTCGACCGGACGCTCTTCAACAACGACCCCGACGTGGTCATGGTGCCGTCGCCGCAGCTGACCCTGGACGAGGCGCGGGTGATGGTGACGGTGGCGGCCCTGTCCGGCGGCATCTTCATGTTGAGCGACGACCTGGACACGCTGCCGCCGGAACGGCTGGCGCTGCTGCGCAACGCGAACCTGCTGGCCCTCGCCGGCGGCCCGGCCGCCGAGCCCCGCAATCTCTTTGCCGCGCCGGAGCGGGAGGCGCGGGATCACTGGTTCGCCTTCCCCCAGGAGCTGCCGCCGGTGTGGATTCGACGCGAGGCCGGCGGCCGGACGGTGGTGGCGGTGTTCAACTGGAGCGACGAACCGCGCCCGTACCTGCTCCGCTTCGTGGAGGTCACCGGCCGTGCCGGCACCTACAAGCTTTACGATCTCTGGTCAACCCGCCGGGGTGGTCGTAGCCTGGGCACCCGCGCGCGCAATGTCCGCCTGGCCCTGCCGCCGCACAGCGTCCGACTCCTTAGAATGGAGCCGGTTGCCCCGGCGCGGACAGGTGATGCGGCCATCTCCCGCTGAGCAGCTCCAAGGCAGATGCGCCGAGTCCTCTTCTATCGTGTGCACGACCTCGCT
>DATGVY010000142.1:0-1526 GCA_035299845.1 Streptosporangiaceae bacterium | reverse complement strand
TGCGGCGCACCGAACGGGCTCTGCAAACAGACACCGGGCCGGACATCAGGCTGCTGCTGCACCAGACGGCCGGGATACTGCACGCCGGCCGCGGCCGCCGCCACGAGGCGCTCGAGGAGTTCAGCGCGGCCGAGCACCTGGCATCGCAGCTGGAGGGATCGCAGGCGCTGGCGAGCCAGGTGACCGGCTGGCTGCTCGCCACCCAAGCCCGCCTCGGGCGGCCCGGCGAGGCCCGCGCCTTGCTCGCGGCGCTCGATGACGAGCGGGCCGGCTCCGGTGAGCTACGTAATGCCCGCGCGGTGATCTGCCTCGCGGAAGGCGATCCGGCCGGGGCCCTGGGCGCGGTGCGCGATGTGCTGGATGGCACGGCCCCGGTCCTCGGTTACACAACGGTTGTTGAGGCGGACCTGCTCGCCGGGCTCGCCTACCGTGAGCTTGGTGACCTGCGCGCGGCGAACCAGGCGGCGGAACGCGCGCTGGCCCTGGCCGAGCCTGACCGGCTGGTCCTGCCGTTCGCGATGACCGGCTCAGCACAGCTGCTCGAGGCGCTGCCCCGGCATGAGACAGCACACGCCGCGCTGCTCGCCGACATCCTCGACATCCTGCACGGCGCATCCCCGGCGGCCAAAGACCGGTCCGCATCGCCGCCGGCCGAGGAGCTCAGCCCCGGCGAGCTCAGGGTGCTGCGATACCTGCCGACGAACCTGTCCTGGCCCGAGATCGCCGGCGAACTATCCGTCTCGCCGAACACCATCAGCGCGCACATCCGCAGCATCTACGCCAAGCTCCAGGTCCGTGACCGGTCCTCGGCCGTGCGGCGCGCCCGGGAGCTGCGGCTGCTGGCCGCTGGCCGCACGCGCTAGTACCACGGTCATCTGATCCCGGTGATGCGGTTTCACCTGCCAGCCCTCAACCATGGCGTCATGGACCCGGCACCCGCCCGCTACATGATCCGGATCAACGGGCACCTCGGCGCCACCATGCTGTCGGCGTTCCCGGCACTGGCCCCGCGGCACCACGGCGCACACACCGTGCTCACCGGGCTCCTGGACCAGTCGGCACTATACGGCGTCCTGGCCGAGGTCGAGGCGCTCGGCCTGGACCTGCTCGAGCTCCGAAAGCTCACCCCGGACCGCGAATCACCAGAAACAGGTCACCACCGCTCACCGTGACGGCCACGACCGTCGGGCGCGTCCGTTTCGCTACGAGAAGGTGCCGCTCCCATGGCCAGTGCCCCCGCGCGACCCGCTCTCAGACCATCTCCTCACGCCAGAAACTCAGCGCTCCTGTTCATCGGCAACCAGCCCGCGCCGCTGGCCGGGGCCCGCTCGATGGACCGGGCGCTGCCGGTCAAGAACGCCGTCTCGACGGTCAGGACCACCAAGGCCAGCGGCAGCCAGCTGGGCCCGCTCGTGTCGGGCGCGGGACAGGTGATCCTCGTCATCGGAGCCCAGAAAATCGTCCGCGACCTCGCAACCGGGCTGCGGCGGATCTATGAATACTGCTACCCGCTCGAGGATGCCCGG
>DATGVY010000141.1:0-7621 GCA_035299845.1 Streptosporangiaceae bacterium | reverse complement strand
ATTCCCGTCCGCCGTCAGCGGATGCATAGAGCTCGCATTCGCACAGCCGGACCGCGAAACCGCCGTGATGATCGTCCGCTCATCGGCATTATGTAGGTGATCGAAGATCACCTTCGCCCTTCGGGCTACATAATGCTTGTTCATGCAGGTGATCGAGGCGCAGAGCGCCCGTTGCCGACCACCACGCGGACCACGATCCCAGCGAAACGACGAACAACAGGAACGGGACGTCGGCGGCCCGCCAGATCCCGGCCGCCGAAACGGCCCGGCGGGTCAGGGCACGAGTGGCCAGCACCGCCGCTCCGGCCGCGGCGGCCCACGCCGGGTTGACTCCGGCCGCCGACGCGGCCACGAACCCGGGTAGCGTGCAGCCGACCGCGGCCAGCGCGAACACCGGCGTCCCGGGCTGGCCGGCGCTGGCGCCGGGGCCGGCCACCCCCGGCGCAACACGCAACAGGACAAGATCAGGCGGGCGCGACGGCCGCTAACCTGACCGGACGAAGGGCTCACCAAGCAGTCGGCCAGACGCCGGTCACTGCCCCGGCGGCTGCGAAAACGAGTGCGAGCAGACTCCGTGCCGACCAGAACATGTGAGCAGCCTTCCGCGAGCTGACGCAGGAACCGCAGGTCGCCACCGACGCTATGAAGCGCTCTGGTGACGCGGCGGTGATCTCTGGTTGTTCCCGGCTAGCGCGCTGCATCAATCGCAGGCGGCCGAGGCCGGCCGTGCCGGCTTTCGTGCTGGCCGCTCGCTGGCCGGTGAAGCCGCATCGAGCAGCAGGCCGATGATTGAGCTGCCGCAGGCGATTACGAGGGGGCGCAGGCGACGGTATCGTCGGTATCACACAGGCTGCGAGGTCACGGTGCTGATCCTGGCCGTGGTGCGCCCCTCGCGGGCGCCGGCCTGGCGCTTGCGCTGTGGCGTCGGCGCCATGTGGCCACGCCCGCATGGTCTGCTGGCCGCGCGGTCTGCGGCTTCGCCGCCTGGGCGGTAGCGGGCCTGCTGGCATCCGGACGCCACCGGCATCCGCTGGGGGGGCTCTTGCCGGCCTGGGTTGCCATTTAGCGTGCTGGCGTATGGACGCGCCATTCTTCGGGAGGACCATGGCAATCAGGAACGGCCGGGCACCGCGGCAGTATCCGGCGCGGCCAGGGCAGCGGGCCGCCCGGACGGTGCGCGAGGCAGCCACGGAGGAGGGGCAGCCCCCCGGGGTCGCGGCCGGTGGCGGGGCTGCCTCGAAGAGGACACTGGAGATACATTTCAAGCTGTTCGGCACCGATGGGGTGTCGCTCCAGTCCCAGGAGCTCTCGAGGGCACTCAGCGCGAGGGGCTGGCGTGTCCTGTCCTGTGCGTGTGACGTGCCGCCGCGCGCTGAAGGATTGAGGCTGCCAGAGCTGTCTTACCAGTCGCCCGATGCAATCGCGCTGCGTAAGCGGATCTTCTCCCCGGCCCCCGGGGCGTCTTCGCCGGTATCGGACGGCGCCGCCCTCGTCGATGAGATCACCGAGCGTGCCAGGGTCATCCGGCGACGGGTCGAGGATTACGTGGACGCACACCAGATCCCATTGCTGCACATCCGCAACCTGATGTCACTGCCGTACAACCTCCCGGCCACGCTGGCTATGTACAGCCTGGCGGTTGAACGGCCCGATACCGGTTTCCTCATGCAGCACCACGACATCTACTGGGAAGGCCCTAACGCCAGGAACTTCCTGACACCGCACCGGCAAGTCAGCGACTTGATGGACCGGATCATGTGCCCGTCCCTGCCCAATGCGCGACACGTGCTCATCAACCCTCTCGCCGCGGAGGCGTTGCAGGCGAGGAAGGGCCTCGAGGGCACTGTCGTTCCTGACGGGTTCGATTTCGGCCGGGACGTTCCGCCCATCGACGAGCTCGCCTTCCGCGGCAAGCTCCAGGTGCTTGCCGGTGATCCCAGACCGGTGGGCGCCGACGACCTGGTGGTGGCGATGCCGGCCAGAATCGCGATCAATAAGGCGATCGAGCTAGCCATCCAGTTCGTCGCCGGGCTGAATCGCGAACGCGCCGCCCTGGAGAGCGCGCCCGAGGGCTTGGGGCTGAACCGGCGGCGGTTCAGCGCGGACAGCAGCGTTGTGCTTCTGCTGCCCCAGGGCGAGGATCTTGAGGACAACCGGGAGTACTTCGAAAGGCTTCTGGCGTACGCCCGGCACTGCAAGATCAAGCTGGTCTATGGGGGAAACATCGTCGTCCCCGATCGGCGATTCCAGTATGGCGACCTAGATCGCTACCCCTTCTATGGCACCTACCAGGCGGTGGACCTTGCCTGCTACCCCCCTGAGCACGAAGGATTCGGCAATCAGGCGATCGAGGCGGTCTGGGCGAAACGGCCCTTGGCCGTCCTCGAATATCCAGTGTTCAAGCGGTTCGTCCGTAATCATATTCCCCATTACATCTCGCTTGGGGACACGGAGCAGCTCACACGGCTGAACGAGTTCGCAGGGCTACGCCAACTCCGTCGTGACGTCCTCGACGCAGCCGTGAAGAATGCCATCGCACTGCTCAAGGACCACAACCTGGAGAAGAGGTGGACCGACGAGAATTTCACCGAGCTGCGCGCGTTCTGCGGGATCGGCACTGTCGCCGCACAGTACATCCGGCTATACGCCGAGCTGACAGGAAAGACCGGACCGTAAACACTTCAGGGCCCGGGCAGCCGCTCCAGGGCTCGCCCCCCGGCGCAGGGCCCGGCGGTTGTGTCCGCTGATTGGCGTACTGCCTGAATCCTGGCGTCCGATAGTCACGGTAGCGTGACCGGCGCCGCCCGGAGACGGTGACCGCAACTTCCCCTGGGACGGTTCCGGCGTGGCAGCGGCCCAGGTGTTCCCCCGGCGAAACCCCCGGCACGGACAACATCGCGGCCGGCCGCATGAACCCAGGCACCTAAGCCGACCACGGTCCCTTTTTGCGGCTTGAATGCCCAACCGTGCTGTTTGCCGGGCGCCACATCGCCCCGGCCTCGGCTTCGTGCCGCCCGATCCGCTCCCAGAGCCGCGATCCCCTGGCGGATGCCGGGAGCCGCCTGCCGCCGCCCGTCACGCCCTGTAGCTGTGCCATCAACTATGTGATGTACGCGAACCGCCTTATGCGCGGCAGCCGGGTCGGTCGGCACCTGCCGCTGCCGATGATGGTCACCGCATGGGGCCGAAAGGCCGAGCCACGGAGCAGGCTTCCACTTCGGCGAGGCCGCCCGCCCCTGCCGCGGCTGCGAGAGATCAGGGTGCGAAGTCGTAGAGCCCGCGTGTTTCGGTGGCGACGAACAGCGTGCCCTGGGCGAAGACGGGCTGGCCGAAGACCCGGCTCGAGCCGACCGGGAGGGTCTTGAGTTTGGCGCCGGTTGAGGCATTGATCAGGTAGGCGCCCGGAGTACTAGTGCCAGGGCAGGTGTAGGTGCCGGCGGCGAGCACGCCGGCGCTGTCCAGCGTTGGCGTGCCCATCACCGCGCACGGCAGGCCGGTCTGCCAGATGAAGGCGCCGGTGGCCGGGTTGACCTGGCGGATCGATCCACCGAAGCTGACCCCGCCGATGGCGGCGCCGTCGCCGCCGATGTACAGCGCGCCGGCCGGCCCGTCCCAGACGGCGCTGGCGAGACATGAGCTGAGCGTCCCGGCGGCGGCCGCGCCGATCATGTCGGTCCATAGTGGTGAGCTGCCCAGCGGGTTGGCGGCCAGCGCGTAGAACTTCCCGTTCTTGTTGCAGGCGCCCACGTCCGCCGGCGGGCTGCCGGCCCCGAACAGGGTCGGTGAGGCGCCGAAGTCAAAGTCATGGCCGCCGCCGGCGATGCCCTGCGGCTGGAATGCCTGGAGCAGTCCCAGCGACGAGGACAGGTGCACGATCGAGAGGGAGTTCCCGATCTGGTTGCCGGCCGGGCAGGTGTTGATGGCGGGGTCGCACTCGTTGCCGGTCGACACCCAAAGGTCGCTGCCGCTGGCCGACGCCGCGACGCTCGTCCAGATGCTGCCGCCGACCGACCCGGCGGGCACCGTGAACCAGGTGTTCAGCACCTGGCCGGTGTGCTGGCTGAGTTCGACCACCCCGCCGCGGATCAGCGGATTGTCACAGCCCGACGCCAGGCCGACGTAGATGTGGCCGCCCGCCACTGTCGGCGACGACCAGTTGTAGTACGCGTCGGGGGCGGACAGGCTCGGCGGGCCGATTTCGGTCTTCCAGGCCACGGCGCCCGTCGCGGCGTTCAGCGCATACAAGAAGCGCGCCCCGGACACGTAGACGGTGCTCGTGCCGGTGACCGGGTCGGGCAGCACGGCCGCGGTCGAGGTGATACCGCGCGCCGGGCAGGTGACATGCGGCTCGGTGTCGAGCTGACGACTCCACACCTTCGCGCCCGTCGACTCCTTCAGCGCGAAGAACCCGCCGCTCTGGGCGCCGATGTACACGCGCCCGGCGACGACGGTCGGGCTCGCATCCAGCCGGGGCGCTGGCCTGCCCGTGACCGACGGCGGCTGGAAGTGCCACACCTGGCTCGCCGCAGCCGCGTTGGACGGCGTGAACGCCGTCGCAAGGCTCATCGAACTGTGCTGCGGGCCATGCAGATACTGCGGCCAGTCAAGACTCGGCCCGGTCGCCAGCAAGGCGCCGGCAGCCGCCCCCTGGGACAACAGCAACACGCCAGCCAGCCCAAGTGTCGCTGTCAGCGTCAGTAACCGCGGGAGAGTGCCCAGCTTGGACATAGCGCATCCTTCGATTGAGACCAGGGTAACCCTCGCGAGCGATCCTGTGCGCCAGCGGGCACGACCGGGCTTGGGGGACACCCTGTATGACCTGGCGCGCGGGTGGCTGCTGCCCATATGGGCCCGCAGCCGCGGCCACGGTAACCGCGTCCGGTCTATCCAGGTCCGTGCCGTCCTTCCGGCGCACCTCTGTGGCGTCGTTGGGCCGGCCTGCCGGGGTCACCGCAGGTCACGGCATACAGCCAAGCCAAAGCGGTCACCGTCGGTAAAACCGCCGGCCCGGCCGGCATGCGCCCGGCGAGCGGGCCGCTACGTCCCCGTCATCACCGGCCGGGAAGGGCCAGCCACGGCCACGCACGGAAGATCGAGCTAGCCGGCGCAGGTCACAAGACATGCAGGTCGGGGATGACCAGCGACAGATTTTGATAAATGTCTCTGACCTGCAGCAGCAGATCCCCCTTACGGAATCGAACCGTAGACCTTCTCCTTACCATGGCTGGTGCCTGGTATGAGTTCGGCGTTGCCTACCTCACCTCGGTCCGCGGGGCGCTGTGGCAGCCATCAGGATCTGCCCGTTGCCGGTCACGAAGATGACACGATGATCATCACTGAGAGTGAGCGGGGTCCCGTCGGAAGGTCGCGATTCCGCTCCCTGCCGAATATTCGCGGGCCGAGAGCCCGTAGATCACGGCGCGCTGATCACCGCCAGGACCGGGCATCACTTCACCTCCGCGGAATGTGTCCACCCGACCCGCCACGGATCGTGCCCGGCACGATCAACCGAGGGGATCACCGTTCCATGGAGCTGCGATGGCCCGGTCATTCTCGGGATCAGCTGAGCAGCTCGCGGACGCGCGGGATGACCTGGTCGCCGTACAGCTCGATGTTGGTCATGAGCTGTTCGTGCGTCAGGCCTGGCATGCCGTACTTCAGGTCGAACCGGGTGGCGCCAAGGGCGCGGAGGGTGGAGGCGATCTTCTGTGCGATGGTTTCGGGTGAGCCGACGTACAGTGCTCCGTGCGGCCCGGTTTCCCGGTCGAATGACTCCTCGGTGGGGATCGCGAAGCCTCGCTCGGGGGCAATGAGGGTGATGATGTCCCGCCAGCGGGGCCAGAACTCCGCTTTCGCCTGCTCGTCGGTGGCCGCAACGTGGCCCGGCGAGTGCACGAGCACCGGAAGCGGGGGGCGGCCGAATTTCTCCAGGGCTCGCTGGAACAGCTGCGAGTGCGCGGCGAACCGGGCCGGCGGACCGCCGATGATGGCGAGCGCCAGGGAGAACCCGAGGCGGGCGGCGCGGATCACCGACTGCGGGTTGCCACCGACGCCGATCCACGCCGGGAACGGACCGGACTCGGTGTGCGGCACCACGTCCTGGTTCAGCAGGGGCGCGCGGGTCTTGCCCTCCCAGGTGACGGGCCCGCCCTTGAGCAGCTCGGCGAACAGCGTCGCCTTCTCCTCGAAGAGCTCCTCGTAGTCGGCGAGGTCGTAGCCGAACAACGGGAACGATTCGATGCTCGATCCACGGCCGAGGATGACCTCGGCCCGGCCGCCGGAGATCGCGTTCAGTGTGGAGTACCGCTGGAATACCCGGACCGGATCGTCGGAGCTCAGCACGGTGACGGCTGAACCGAGGTGGATCCTTTCGGTACGGGCTGCGATCGCGGCGAGCACCACGTCCCCGGCCGGCATCGGGAAGTACTCGGTGTGATGCTCGCCGATCCCGAAGAAGTCCACGCCGGCCTGTTCGGCGAAGACGCCCTCTTCGACCACGTTGCGGATCGTCTGGGCGTGCGACAGCGGTTTGCCATCCGTGTCGCTGTTCCGGTCGCCGAAGGTGTCGAGCCCGAAAGTGTATGTCATGCGAGGCTCCTGGCGTCCTTGCGCACGGCCCGCTCGAACTCAGGTAGCGTCAGCACGACCCCGAACACCGGACCGCCCGGCTGCAGTACCCGGCCCGCTCGCAAACTTTCCAAACGAACCGGGTCGTAGCCGATCCGGTCGATCAGGCCCGCGATCGTGGAGGCCGCCGCGGGGGCGTCGCCCGCGACGCCGGCGGCCCGCCGGTCCGGGGCGGCCGCCGGCCGCGCTCGGTCCTCGAGTTCGTGGTAGCCGATGTGATTGAGCGCCTTGACAACGGTCGAGCCGGCCAGCCGCCGGGCCACGATCTCGCTGCTTCCGCCATCTTCGAAGGTCTTCAGCACGCCGTCGCTGGCCGGCCAGTAGTTCATCGCGTCGACCACGAGCTTGCCGTTGAGCAGCGCCGGATCGATGCCACCGAAGCGGTGCAGTGGTATCGCGAGCACCACGATGTCCGCGTCTGCCACCGCGTCGGCGGCCCACCGTGGCTGCGCGCCGGGAATGACCAGCTCGGTGATCAGCGCGATGTCTTCCGGGTCGCCCGACGTCGCGATGGCCACCGGGTAACCGGCCTTGATGGCCAGCCGTGCGATGACCGGCCCGACATGGCCCGCGCCGAGCACCGCGAGCCTGTTTGGTTCCTGCATCAGAACCCGACCACCTGGCGGATGAGGACGACGTGGATGCGGCCGGGCAGTTCCTGGTGGATCTCGAGAATCTTCCCGACGGAGCTGTGCTGCCCGTAGGCAGCCTGCGCGCGTGCGTCCTCGAGTTTCAGGCTGTGCTGGTAGATCCGCTGGTGCGCCGCTTCCAGCGTGGGGACGAGCTTCTGCGCGCCGGCGACGAAGATGACGCTGGCGGCGCCCCAGGCGTAGGAGGCGAGCTGGCTGCCCGACGCCGAGGCGATGACCAGGGTTCCGTCGCGGGTGATGGCGTGCACGCTGCCCAGGGCGTAATCGGGCTGGCCGCCGATCGCCTTCATCTCCTGCGCCTGGGTCGCGAAATCCAGCGCGAGCATCTTGTTGCGCGCCGACTC
>DATGVY010000140.1:0-13191 GCA_035299845.1 Streptosporangiaceae bacterium | reverse complement strand
CGGCGCGGACGCTGGGCAGCCCGGCGGTCCAGCGATGACGGCCAGCGCTGCGGCCGGCGGATCGCCCGGCCCGGCCGGATCGGCCAGCGCTGCCGGCGCTGCGGGCGGCGATGTCATCGGCGAGATCCGCCGCGAGGTCTGCGCGCTGCACGCCGAGCTGGTCAGGAACGGCCTGGTCGCCTGGACGTCGGGGAACGTGTCCGCCCGGGTGCCAGGGACCGGGCTGATGGTGATCAAGCCGAGCGGCGTGGCCTATGCCGACCTGACCCCGGCGGCCATGGTGGTCTGTGACCTGGCCGGCGACCGGGTAGACGGGCAGTTCAGCCCGTCCAGTGACACCGCGGCCCATGCCTACGTGTACCGGCACATGCCGGGGGTGGGCGGCGTGGTGCATACCCACTCGACCTATGCCACCGCCTGGGCAGCCAGGGGGGAGGCGATCCCTTGCGTCATCACGGCGATGGCCGACGAGTTCGGCGGCGAGATCCCGGTCGGGCCATTCGCGCTGATCGGCGGCGACGAGATCGGCCGCGGAATCGTTGCCACGCTGGCCGGCCACCGCTCGCCGGCCGTGCTGATGCGCAGCCACGGCGTGTTCACCGTGGGACCGACCGCACGTGACGCGGTCAAGGCGGCGGTGATGTGCGAGGACGTGGCCCGCACCGTGCACCTCGCCCGGGTGCTCGGCGCGCCGGAACCACTGCCTGCCGGCCAGGTAGACGCGCTCCATCGGCGATACAAAGATCACTACGGTCAGCGCTGACCAGCCAGCGGCACCCGCCCGCTGCCACCCGTTCCAGGAGGTTTTATCCATGACCCACCGCAAGCCGCGCATCGGGATCCTGGGGATCATGCAGGACCTCTATGACGAAATGATCCCGGGGATAGCGCAGCGGCAGGCCGGTTACGCCGCCGAGATAGCGGCGCACCTGGCCGATGCGGCCGAGTTCATCCCGAGCAAGCCGGTCAAGTACCGCGAGGACGCGGAACGCGAGATGCGCGAGTTCGAGAATGCCGGTCTCGACGGGGTCATGGTCGTGATGCTCACGTATGGCCCCGCCATGCGCGTCGCGCGGCTGCTCGCTGAGTCGCGGCTGCCCCTCCTGATGGCCAATATCCAGCCCGAGCCGGCCGTGACCCCCGCGTGGGACATGGCCGACATGACCTACAACCAGGGCGTGCACGGCGCGCAGGATACCGCCAACGCGATGGTCCGCGCGGGGCGGCGGTTCGCGGTGCTCACCGGTGACTGGAAGAGCGCGGAGTTCGGCGCGGACGTGAGCCGCTGGGCTCGTGCCGCGGCCGCGGTGACGGCGTGGAAGTCGCTCAAGGTCGCGATATTCGGCTACGCCATGAACGACATGGGCGACATCCGGGTCGACGAGAGCGCGCTCGTCAGGAGCCTCGGCCCGGAGATCCTCGCGGTCGCACCCGGCGACATGTACCGGGGGATGCTCGCCGTGACCGATGACGAGGCCGCCGGGGTCATCGCGTTCGAGGACGCCAACTTCGAGATCGACCCGCGGCTGTCCGCCGAGGAGCGCCAGGACCACGCGCGCATGCAGGTGGCGATCGAGCGCATCCTGACCGATCGCGGCTTCGGCGCGTACACAGCGCATTTCGACGCGATCGGCGAGGACGGGCGGTTCAGCAGGCTGCCGCTGGCGGCTGCGTCCAGCCTGATGGCCAAGGGCTACGGCTACGCCGCGGAGGGCGATGTGCTGACCGCCTGCCTGGTCTCGGCGAGCCACGTGCTGATCGGCGACGCGCACTTCACCGAGATGTACGCGATGGACTTCCCGTCCGACTCGATCCTGCAGAGCCACATGGGCGAGGGCAACTGGAAGATCGCGCGCGGCGACCGGCCGGTCAGGCTGATCAAGCGGCCGCTCGGCATCGGCCGGCTGGCCGACCCGCCCACCTTCCTGTTCCAGTACCAGCCGGGGCCGGCCACCCTCGCGACACTGGTGTCGCTGGAGGGCGAGCGGTTCCGGCTCGTCGTGGCCGAGGGCGAGAACCTGGACAGCCAGGAGCTGCCCGCGCTGGAGATGCCGTACGGCCAGTTCCGCCCGGCATCCGGGGTGCGCGCCTGCCTCAACGGCTGGCTGAAGGCGGGCGGGCCGCACCACGAGGTGATGAACCTCGGTCATCACGCGGCGGGCTGGCGGGTGTTCTGCGAGCTGGCCGGGATCGAGTTCGTCCAGGTCTGATCTCCGGCGGCGCGGATGCGGCGCGTTCGGGCGCTGTGGCAGCGGCGCGGATGCAGGGCGGCGGCGGCGCGTTCGGGCGCTGTGGCGGCGCTGTGGCGGCGCTGTGGGCGGCGCGCGGCGGCGGAGGCGGGCGCTGGCGCCCGGATCGGGCAGGATGACTGCATGAGGAACGTTCTGGCCGGAGTCGCAGTAGCCGCGGCCGCCGCGCTTGCCATCTCGGGCTGCACGAGCGGCGGGCCGCCGCAGGGGGCAGCCAAGTCGCCGACGGTCACCGCGTCGCCGGCCGCCGGGCCGGGACAGGGCCAGGCAGGGACGGCGCCGCGGCTGCACTGGCACCCCTGCGGCGGGCTGACTGCCCAGCTGAAGTGCGCCAGCCTGCGGGTGCCGCTCGACTACCGCCACCCGGGCGGCAGGAAGATTACCCTGGCGCTGTCCGAGGTGCCAGCCACGGCGCCGTCCGGCCGGCTGGGCGTGCTGATCGTCAACCCGGGCGGCCCCGGCGGCAGCGGGCTCAACCTGGCCGCCGGCGTGGCGGCCGGCCTGGACCCGTCGGTGGCGGCGAGGTACGACATCGTCGGCTTCGACCCGCGGGGCGTCGGGTCGTCCCGGCCAGCGCTGCGTTGCGACCCGTCGTTCTTCGCCGGAGCGCGGCCCGACTACATCCCGGATACCAAGGCGGCCGAGCAGGTCCTGATCGACCGGGCCAAGGCGTACGCGCGCGACTGCGAGCAGAAATACGGCTGGCTGCTGCCCTATATGACGACGGAGGACACGGCGAGGGACATCGACTCCATCCGGGCGGCGCTCGGCCAGCAGAAGATCAGCTACTTCGGCTACTCGTACGGCACCTACATCGGCCAGGTCTACGCCACCATGTTCCCGAGCCGGGTACGCCGGATGGTCCTGGACAGCACGGTGGATCCCACCGGAGTGTGGTACGCGGACAACATCGAGCAGGACTACGCATTCCAGGGCCGCCAGGACGCGTTCTACTCCTGGGTCGCCTCGCACGCCGGGCTATACGGGCTGGGGTCGACGAAGGCGCAAGTGAGCCGGGCCTGGTACCGGGCGCGGGCGCGGCTGGAGCAGCATCCGATCCAGATCGCGAACGGCCTGCGGATCGGCCCCGACGAGTACGATGACACGTTCCTCGTCGGGGGGTACACGAACAGCTTCTGGCCGGCGCTGGCCCAGGCGCTGGCCGGCTACCTGCATCAGGGCAGCGCCGCCGGCCTGATTGCCGCCTACCAGCAGCAGGGCCGCCAGGTCTACAACGAGTTCGCCGTCTACAACGCGGTGGAGTGCAGCGACGTCAACTGGCCGCGCAACTGGGCGAAGTGGGATGCCGACACTAGGAAGGTGTACTCGACTGCGCCGTTCGAGACCTGGGGCAACGCTTGGTTCAACGCGGCCTGCGCATTCTGGCCGGTGCGGGGGCCGGCCAGGCCGCTGCAGATCAGGGGCCAGGGGCTGCCCGGCATCCTGATGCTCCAGGGCACGCTCGACGCCGCCACCCCGTACGCCGGCGCGCAGCGGGCTCACCGGGCGCTGCCGACGGCCCGGATGGTGGTCGTGCAGGGCGGCGGTAATCACGGCCAGTCGCTGGCCAGCCCGCCCAACCGGTGTGTGAACGGCTACCTGAACCGCTACCTCGCCACCGGCGCGCTGCCGCGCCGGCCTGGGCTGGTCAACGCGACCTGCCCGGCCTTGCCCCCGCCCTCGCCCGGCTGACGCCCGCCGCCGCCCCGGCCGGGCGGCCCGGCCCGGGCCCTGCCCCGGGCCTGCCTCGGGCCCTGCCCCGGCGGCTGCTGCCGTGCCGTTACCCTGAAGGGGTGCTGCGCACAAGGACGTGGAAATCGTCGTCGCTGCGGCTGCTGGACGACAGCGATCGCGACGAGGCGCTCGCTATCTGCGACCGTGACGCGGTGACGAACGTCTTCGTCAGCGCGCGGCTGCGCGCGGCAGGCCTTGACCCTGGCAGGCTCGGCGCGCAGCTATGGGGATACGCCGATGGCGGGCGGCTGACGTCGCTGTGCTACTCGGGCGCCAACCTGGTGCCGGTCGCCGCGACGCCGGCCGCGATCGCGGCATTCGCGGGCCGGGCTCGCCTGCAGGGCCGCCGATGCTCATCGATAGTCGGGCCCGCGCCGGCCGTGCAGGAACTCTGGGGCCTGCTCGCGCCGTACTGGGGCCGCCCCCGCGAGGTCAGGGCGGTGCAGCCGGTACTTGCCATGTCCGGCGAGCCGCTCGTGCCAGCCGATCCGCTGGTACGTGCCGTGCGCCCGGACGAACTCAACATCCTGCTGCCGGCCTGCGTGGACATGTTTACCGAAGAGGTGGGCGTGTCGCCGATCGGGCCGGACGGCGGCGCGGCATACCGGGCCCGGGTCATGGAGCTGATCAGGGTCGGCCGGTCGTTCGCGAGGATCGAGGACGGCCGCGTCATCTTCAAGGCCGAGGTGGGCTCGGTAACCCCGCAGGTCTGCCAGGTTCAGGGCGTATGGGTGCCGCCCGGCCTGCGCGGGCGCGGCATCGCCGCGCACGGGATGGCCACGGTCGTGGCGATAGCGCTGGAGTCCATCGCGCCGGTCGTGACCCTCTACGTCAATGACTTCAATGCCCCGGCACGGGCCGCCTACCGGCGGGTCGGCTTTGCCGAAGCCGGCACGTTCATGTCAGTGCTGTTCTGACGCGTCGTTCGGCCCGCATCCGCCCTGCGGCGATAATGAGATGACCAGCGCTTGCGGGATTGCTAGGCTACTGGCCCTTGTGCCAGCCCCCGATGCTATCGAGGTGATCAGCCATGCCCTCGGCCAGCGGCACCCATCGCGGGGCGCCGGCCACTCCCCAGCCCGGCGCAGGCCAGGTCCCGCCGGGCGACACCGATCCGGTTCTCGACGCAGAGCGCGCCCACCTGCAGGCCGCGCGGAAGTTCCTGCGGCTCATGCGCGAGAACGTCCTCTCGCTCCGGGCGCTCGGCGGCGACCCGGTCTCCGAGGAGTACCTCAAGGCCGATCTGTACCGGCGGGCCGAGGCACTGCACGACCTCCCTGACACGCCGCTCTTCTTCGGCAGGCTCGACTACTCCAGCCATGTCGCCTGGCCGGACGCCGACGCCGGCCCGCCCGGGGCCGGCCGCGCGGAGGCCGGCCGCCCCCTTCCCGGCGAGCAGTTCCACATCGGCCGGCGCCATGTCCACGACCCCGATGGCCATCCGGTCGTGATCGACTGGCGAGCCCCCGTGTCCCGGCCGTTCTACCGGGCCAGCCCATCGGAGCCGATGGGACTGGCGCACCGCCGCAGGTTCGGGTTCTCCGGCGGCGAGCTGACCGCCTACGAGGACGAGGACTTCACCCGGCTGCCGCGGCAGGCTCCGGGGGAACGGCCGGACGCGTCCGGTATCCAGTGCGCGCCAGTCAGCCGGATCCTGATCGACGAGATCGAACGGCCCAGGTCCGGCCCGATGCGCGACATCGTGTCGACCATCCAGCCGGACCAGGACGATATCGTCCGCGCCGACGTGGACCGGACGGTCTGCGTGCAGGGCGCGCCGGGCACCGGCAAGACTGCCGTCGGCCTGCACCGGGTCGCCTACCTGCTGTATGCGCACCGGGACCGGATGAATCGCGGCGGCGTGCTCGTCGTCGGGCCGAACCGGGCCTTCCTGTCCTACATCCGCAACGTGCTCCCCGCACTTGGTGAGTTCAACGTCACCCAGGTATCGGTAGCCGACCTGCTGGCAACGGTTCCGGTCCGGGCCGCCGACCCCGGGCCCGCGGCCAGGATCAAGAGCGACGCGAGGATGGCGGAGGTGCTGCGCCGGGCACTGTGGGAGCAGGTCAGCGAGCCAGCCGAGGCGCTCATGCTGGCCCGTGGTTCCCGGCGCTGGCGGGTACCCGCCCACGAGCTTGCCGAGCTGGCTGATGAGCTGCGGCTCCGCGGGGTCCGCTACGGAACTGGCCGCGAGATGCTCGCGCACCGCATCGCGCACGTGATCCTGACCAGGATGGAGGCGGCCGGGGAGACCTGCGATGACCGCACGCATGACGCGGTGCGCCGGACGAAGCAGGTCCGGGCCGTGGTCGACCGGATCTGGCCGAAGGCCGACCCGCTCCGGCTGGTGCTGCGGCTGCTGTCCGACCCCGGCCTGCTGGCCCGGGCGGCTTGCGGCGTGCTCGATACCGGCGAGCAGGCGGCGATTTCCTGGTCAAGGCCGCCGAGGGGGGCTGGGTCCGCCCGGTGGTCGCCCGCGGACGCGGTCCTCATCGATGAGGCGCGCGACCTTATCGAGCGCACACCCAGCCTGGCGCACGTGGTCGTCGACGAGGCGCAGGACCTGTCGCCGATGGAATGCCGCGCGATCGGCAGGCGCTGCGCCACCGGCTCGGCCACCGTCCTCGGCGACATCGCCCAGGGCACGACGCCGTGGGCCACGCCAAGCTGGCAGCAGCTGCTCGCCAACCTGGGCAAGGAAGATGCCGGCCTGCGCGTGCTCGACACCGGCTACCGGGTGCCGCGCCAGATCCTCGATTTCGCCAGCCAGCTACTCGGGCACATCGCGCCCGGCCTGGCCCCGGCTCGCTCCCTCCGGCAGGAGCCCGGCTCGCTGGTGATCACTCCGGCCCGGGCCAGCTCACTGGCCGGAGTCCTGTCGGCAGCCTGCGCCGACGCGCTGGACCGGCCCGGCTCGGCTGCGATCATCGCGGCCGACGATCAGGTGGCAGAGATTTCCGCCATGCTCGGCCGGTCCGGCCTGCCGCATTCGGTGCTCGACACCGACGCCGCCGCAGGACAGCTCACCCTGGTGCCGGTCACGCTCGCCAAAGGCCTGGAGTTCGACCAGGTCATTGTCGTCGAGCCCGCCCGGATCGCCGCGGCGGAGTCCCGCGGCCTGCACCGGCTCTATGTGGCACTGACCAGGGCCGTGTCACGACTGACGGTGCTGCACGCCGAGCCGCTCCCTGCGGCACTGCGCTGAGCGCCCCGCTGATGTCGGCGTTCTGCTGCGGCCGGCGTCCCGCTGCGCTGGGCCTCGCGTGGCACGCGGCACGCTAGAGGTCTTTGAGCACGGACGTGACGAGCGCGGCAGAGTCCTCGAACGACAGCGCCGTTGCCCGCAGATGGTTGAAGAAGACGTTATAGCGGTCGACCTCGTCCACGTTCTCCAGGTAGAACGCGCTCGTCAGGTCCTCCAGGTACACCACGTCGGTGTCGATCCGCTCGGGGAAGACCAGGATGACGAATGGCCTGCCCATGGCCGGATGCGCTCCTGCGCCGAACGGGATCACTTGCATCGCGACGTTCTTCAGGCCGGACAGCTCAAGCACGTGCTCCAGTTGCGCGCGCATCAGCTCCGCGCCGCCAACCCTGCGGCGCAGTGCCGCCTCGTCGAGGACCGTCCATAGCATGGGCGGATCATCCCTGATCAGAGCAGGCTGACGGGCCATCCGCAGCGCCACCCTTCGCTCGACATCCTCATGACTGCCGTTCATCGTCCCGGCCTTGAGGATCGTCCGGGCGTAGTCCTCGGTCTGCAGCAAGCCGGGAATGAGGTTGACCTCATAGACCCGGATCTCCGACGCTGCGCTCTCCAGCCCCACGTATGTCGCGAACTGCGGATGGATCGTGTCGCTATAGGCGTGCCACCAGCCCTTCTGGCGGGAGTCACGGGCCAGCTGGACCAGGCTGTCCCGCTGTGGCGGGGGGACGCCGTAAAGCTCGAGCATGTCGCGGACGTCGCGCGGTGATACCGATACCCGGCCGGTCTCCACCCGGCTGATCTTCGATGCCGAGCATTCGAGATGCTCTGCCACCTCTTCGCAGGTGAGCCGGGCGGCCTCGCGGAGTCTCCTGAGCTCGAGCGCAAGCCGGCGCCGCCTCACGGTCGGACTCTGCTCACTTGCCATATGTCAGCCCCCCGGCGGGCGATCGGATGCGTGACGTGCCGAGCGCGTGGGATTCAGATCGCGTGGGATTCAGATACTGCCATCAAGTGCTGACGTCATGAGTCAGCAAATGTGCGCAGCGTGGTTAGACGTAAGCCAGTGCCCAGTGTGGCAAGGTCGGCGTAATGGCGCCAGTGCCACCTGGGCACAAGATGTGAATTACCGAATGCATGTTGCATGTTGCATGCCTTGCCTGCATCCTAGGGACAGTGCTTCACGCTGTGCTGTTTGTCAGCTACCAAAGGTGACTTGATAGACATGGAAACCCATCGGGCCCCCGGGTCAGCCGAGCTCTGGCACGCTTACCTGGACCGGCTTGAAGGGCTCGCGGAGGTGCTGGCCCAGCATGGGCTGCGCGCACGGCTGACGACACCGCCCGGCCGCATACCGAGCCTGCATGTGGTCAACCCGGCGGCTGCCGCGCTGGCCGAGGACGTCTACGCGGGACCTGGCCAGGACGGCGTCTGGTGGTTCTGGTGGTCATGGGCCGAGCGGATCGCCGTCAGCGATGACCTGGCCGCAGCGGCCAGCCTGATCGGCCGCGTCCTCGCGGCCCGCGGGTAGCGTGACCGGCGGCGTCCTCGCCGGGCGGTTCCTGGTCGCGGCCGGCGTGATCAGCCGGGCTGGCGCTGGCCGTGGTCGGCATCCGGCGATGACAGCGCGCCAGCAGGAAAGCCGGGAAACGCCACTGTCCGCCCGCGCCAGGCGGCGGCCCTCAGCGCGGCGGCCATGACCTGGCGCGCGCCGAACGTCCTGATCCTTGCGCTAGCCACCGCCACCAGGCCGAGGTAGGCGGTGGTGACGCGGTCCTCCAGCGTGACCGCGAGGGACATCGCGGCGGCCGGGCTGCGCACGGGCTGCGGCAGGCGATACGCGGCTGCGGCGGCAACCGGCTGGGCGCCCGCAGATCGCAGCGTTGCCTCCAGCGAGTCCCTGACGACCTGATGGGCGATCCAGTCGCTCTTCGCCGCTGTGAGCGCGGTTCCGGTCAGGTTTGCGCCGACCACGCCGTAACCGTAAATGGCGGCGTGCTCGGCGGCGAGCGCCGCCTGCAGCGCGCTGATCTCAGCGGCGGTTGACGGCTGCAGCTGCCTCGCGCTGGCGGCAACCGCCAGCTGACGGGCGTCGGCGTGGGTGGCGGGTGCGGCGTGCACGTCGCGGTCGTGCCTGGCCTGCGGAGCGTGCGCATTGCTGGCCAGCGCCGTGTGCCCGGCGCTTACGTCGGCAGTAGCGGGCCGCCGCACGTTCATTCCGGTCATTCCTATCCGCTACCCCCCGACAGCCGTGAGGGCAGCGACGTGCGTGGCCTCTGATGCCGCCACGCTGGCCATGAGCTGTGCCAGCGACGGGGAGACCGCAATGAGCTGATGCAGCAGTGCCGCTGCCGCGGCGCGCTCGGCTGCCTGCAGGAACGAGATCGCCGCCGCGGGTCCGGCCGGCATCCCGCCGGCGGCGGCAGCGCCAGGCCAGGAAGCGGACGGAGCCGGGGACGCAGTGACGGCAGCCGCGCTGCCGGACGGCACAATCAGGCGCGTTCGCAGCCCGGCGAGATGCAGCCGGTGCTCGGCACGCAGCGGACGCAACCCTGCGGCCAGGCTGGCCGAGCTCGTGATGACGGCGTCGTAGCGGGCGATCATGAGCTCTTCCGCGGCGATGGCGGCGCGCAGCAGCGCGACGTCGGGGGCGGGCCCGGGCGGGGTCGCCAGCGCGCCGACGCCCTTGCAGCCGGACACGGCCAGCAGCGGCAGGCTCGCCACGGTCGCGGCCAGCACTGCCCGCCGTGTCCGCCCTGGTGCGACCGAGCTCGCCTCGACCGGGCCCGTGGTGACCGGGCCTGCCGTTACGGAACCTGCCGCCACGGAACCTCCCGCTAGTGCGCCGCCACATCCCCCAGGCGGCATCCAAGCACGTCGCAGCCCGTCCCGCCGCCCTGGTGCCGGAGCTGGCCCTGACAATCGCCGGCCGGCTTACCGGGGGACGCACCTGGCGCGGACGGGCACGATCGGGTAGCCGATCCCCGTTAGGCTAGATGACCGGACAACAGCACAGGTCGCCGACGAGGAGGTCGTGATGAACGGTAGCTCCCGTCACAGTTCACCCCAGCTGGCAGCCAGGGGCAGCGCGACGTCGGCCGCGGGCCCGGCCGACGCGCAGCAACTCATCAAGCTGCTTGAGCCCGTTGTCAGCGCAACGGGCATGGACCTGGAGAATGTCCGGATCACCGCGACCGGCAGGCGCCGCCTGCTCCGCGTCGTGGTCGACGCCGACGGCGGTGTGAGCCTGGATGACATCACGCTGATCAGCCGTGCACTGTCGGCCGAGCTCGACGCCAGCGGCGCGATGGGCGAGACCCCCTATACCCTGGAGGTCTCCTCGCCGGGGGTGGACCGGCCGCTCACCGAGCCACGGCACTGGCGCCGCGCGGCGGGCAGGCTGATCCGCGCGCCGCTGGCGGCACGATCACCAGCCAGGACAGACAGAGCGGGGCGCCTGGCCATGATTGAGGGCAGGGTGCTGGCGGCCAGCGACCACGCGGTCCTGCTCGAGGTAGCAGGGCGGCAGCGCGAATTTGGCTACGCCGAGCTCGGGCCGGGAAAGATACTCGTCGAGTTCGGACACGCCGCGACGGGTGCAGACGGGGGGGGAGGCCGATGGACATTGACCTGAGTGTCCTGCGCAGCCTGGAGGCTGAGAAGGATATCTCGATGGATCTGGCTATCAAGGCGATAGAGGACGCGCTGCTGGTCGCCTATCACCGCACCGACGGATCGCCGCCGAGAGCCAGGGTCGAGGTGAACAGGGGCAGCGGGCACGTCACCGTCTGGGCTACCGAGACCGGCGAGGACGGCGAGGTGATCAGGGAGTATGACGACACGCCGGACGGTTTCGGCCGGATCGCCGCCACCACCGCACGCCAGGTGATCCTGCAGCGCCTCCGCGATGCTGAGGACGAACTGACCTTCGGGGAGTACGCAGGTCGCGAGGGTGATGTCGTTGCCGGGGTGATCCAGCAGGGCCGGGATCCGCGCGCGGTACTCGTGGACCTCGGCAAGCTTGAGGCGATCTTGCCGCCGACCGAGCAGGTGCCCGGCGAGCGTTACGTGCACGGCGAGCGGTTGCGCTGTTACGTCCTGCATGTCAGGAAGGGCTACCGCGGTCCGTCCGTGACCTTGTCGCGCACTCACCCGAACCTGGTCAAGAAGCTGTTCGCGCTTGAGGTTCCGGAGATTGCCAGCGGCGCGGTGGAGATCGCCGCCATCGCCCGCGAGGCCGGGCACCGCAGCAAGATCGCGGTCATCTCGCACCAGCCGGGGGTCAACGCCAAGGGAGCCTGCATCGGCCCGATGGGCAGCCGGGTCCGCAACGTGATGACCGAACTGCATGGCGAGAAGATCGATATCGTCGATTTCTCCGCGGATCCGGCCGAGTTCGTCGCGCATGCGCTCTCGCCCGCCCGGGTTTCGCGGGTAGACATCATTGACCTGCCGGCCAGGGTCGCGCAGGTGATCGTGCCCGACTACCAGCTTTCGCTGGCGATCGGCAAGGAGGGCCAGAACGCGCGGCTCGCGGCGCGGCTGACCGGCTGGCGGATCGACATCCGGCCCGACCGGGGCACGGCTGGTTCGGCCGGCGATGCGGCGGCCCCCGGCGGGGCCGGAGCCGGCGAGCCGGCCGCGGCGGACCGCTCGAGCGCACCGGGGACGGCAGCTGGCCCAGGCGGGCCGGGCGGCACTGGGCCGGCCACGGCCAGCGGGAGCGAACCGGGCGCAGGGCCCGGTGCCGGCGGACCGGACACGGTGCCCGGTGCCGCCGGCGCGCCGGCGCGGTAGGCTGATAGCAGAATGGCCAGGCGGTCCCCGCGGCCTCTCCGGTCCGCACCTGTGATCCGGATGTGTGTGGGGTGCGGAGTCCGTGCGGCCAAGTCTGACTTGCTTCGCCTCGTAGCGGCCGGGAATGAGGTTGTTCCCGACCCGCGGGCGCGACAGGCTGGCCGGGGCGCGTATCTGCACCCCAGCCGGGGATGCCTTGAGCGAGCACAACGGCGCCGGGCGTTCCCGCGAGCGCTGCGCTTGCCGGGACCGCTCGGGACCGGCATGATCGCCGGGTATCTCGGGGCGTATCAGGGCGGCGGTAAGCTGCCGGGGCAAGGCGGGCAGACGGAAGGCATGGACGGCAGCAGTGCCGGAGAAAGCAGGCTGAGATAGCAATGAGCGCCCGATGAGCATGCGGCGATGAACAGCACAGGCTGACGCCGGACGGAGCACGCGCTGCCCCGGACCGGCTGACTGGTCCGGTTACCCCGGACCGAGTAGAGGGAGCGCAGTGGCGAAGGTCCGGGTTTACGAACTCGCGAAGGAGTTCGGCGTAGAGAGCAAGGCCGTGATGGCCAGGCTCCAGGAAATGGGCGAGTTCGTTCGCTCGGCGTCATCGACGATCGAGGCGCCCGTCGTCCGCAGGCTCAAGGAAGAGCTCGCGGCCCAGCAGCCCAAGCAGGCACCGGCCGGCCAGGCCGCACAGCAGCGATCCGCTGAGCCGTCGGCTACCGCGAATGCGGTCGTTTCCGGGGACGGCTCGAACGGCCGCGGCACGGTGGCCGCGGCGGCCGCCGAGACCGCTGAAGTGATCGCGCGGGAACCGGGCCTGGTGGCCGGGGCCGGCCAGGCCGGGGCCGGCCAGGCCGCGGCTCCGGCCGCGCCGCCTGCCGCTGACTCCGGTCAGCGGCCGGCCGAGCCCGTGCCGCCGCAGGTGGCGGCGCCGCACGCGGCAACGCCACCCGCTCCGCCGAAGCCCGCGCCCGCCGGGCCGGCCGATCAGCCCGCGGCGGGGTCGCCCGATGCCAGGCCAGCCGCCACGAGGCCAGCCGACCCGCGGCCCGGTCCTGGCGGCGCGCCCGCTGGCGCGCCGCGGCCGGGCAGCCCCCGGGCAGGCGGCCAGCGCCCCGGCTCCCGCGGCGCCCCCAGGCCAGGGCCGCGTCCTGGCAACAACCCGTTCAGCTCGACCGCGAGCGGCAGGGGCTCGGCACCGCGCGGTGCCCG
>DATGVY010000139.1:0-2805 GCA_035299845.1 Streptosporangiaceae bacterium | reverse complement strand
TTTCTGAGTCACTGACGTCTGCAGTACGGCCGGCCGCGCGGCGCGCCTTCGCGCTGCGGGGCAAGGTGGTCCACGCCGACATCGACCCGGCCGAGATCGATTACTACGGAGGATCCGGCATGTCAGGGCGTGTCGGATCCTCCGTGATCATGAATGGGTCTGCCGGGACCCGGTGCCTGCGTCCTGAGCCTGGCGGCCTGGGTGGCCAGGTAATGCTGCTCCGGAATGCTCGTCGTGCGGCTCGACGCGGCGCGGTAGTGCGCCACAGCGGCGTCCGCATCGCCGGCCATCTCGAAGAGATGGCCGCGCACGGCATCCAGGCGGTAGTGGCCGGCCAGCCGCTCATCGAGTCCCTCAAGCAGCGCCAGGCCGGTCGCCGGGCCGTGCACCATGGCCGCCGCGATGGCCCGGTTGAGCGTCACCATCGGGTTCCCTGTCATCCGCTCCAGCAGGCCGTACAGCGCGAGTATCTGCGGCCAGTCGGTGTCCTCGACGCGCGCCGCCTCGTCATGCACGGCCGTGATGGCGGCCTGCAGCTGATATTCACCGACCGGCCCGTGCGACATCGCCTCGACGACAAGCGCGACGCCCTCGGTGATCAGGTTCCGGTCCCACCGGGTCCGGTCCTGGTCGGCCAGCGGGATCAGCTCACCGCCGGGACCGGTGCGGGCCGGGCGCCGGGCATCGGTGAGGAGCATCAGCGCCAGCAGGCCGCTGACCTCGCCGTTGTCCGGCAGCAGGCGGCGGGTCGCCCTGGTCAGCCTGATCGCCTCGCCGGACAGCTCGGCGCGGTGCAGGTCGCGGCCGATGCTGCTGACGTAGCCTTCGTTGAAGATCAGGTACAGCACGTGCAGCACCGAGCGGAGCCGCTCCGCCCGCTCGTCGCTGCCGGGCAGCTGGAACGGCACGCCCGACGCCTTGACGCGCTGCTTCGCCCGGCTGATCCGCTGCGCCATCGTCGCCTCGGGCACCAGGAACGCGTTGGCGATCTCGGCCGTGGTCAGGCCGCCGACCGCCCGCAACGTCAGCGCGATCGCCGAGGCAGGAGTCAGCGCCGGGTGGCAGCACATGAACAGCAAAATCAGCGTGTCGTCGCTATCGGCGGCATCGGAGTCCCGCGGTTCCCGCATCACGGCGGCGATTTCGCGACGTCTCCTGGCCTGCTCGCTGCGGAGCTGATCGGTCTTCCGGCGCACGGCGGTCTGGATCAGCCAGCCGGCCGGGCTGGCCGGCACTCCGTCGGCCGGCCAGCGCGTGGCCGCGGCAAGAAGCGCTTCCTGAACCGCGTCCTCGGCGGCGTCGAAGTCGCCGAACCGCCGGATGACCGCGCCGAGGACCTGCGGCGCAAGCTCGCGCAGCAGGTCCTCGATGCCCGGCCCCGATGTCACAGGTCGCCGCTTGGCGCACCCATGACCTGCCGTACCTCAATCGGCTGCTGGATCGGGACGCCGCCGGGGCCTGGCGCGGCCGATGCCTTCGCGGCGATCTCGATGGCGCGGGCCTGCGACTCGACATCCACCATCCGGTAGCCCGCCAGCAGCTCCTTGGACTCAGGGAACGGGCCGTCGGTCACCACCGGGGCACCCACGCCGTCGAAGGTCACGAACTTGGCCAGCTCGGGCCCGGCCAGGCCCTGGGCATCGACGAGCTCGCCCTTGCCGGCCAGTTCCTGGTTCAGGGCATGCTGGAAGTCGATGTGCGCCCTGATGTCCTCGGGAGCCCAGTCCGTCATCGGCACGGTGCAGCCGATGCCGCCCTCGTAGTTCTGCAGCAACAAGAACTTGGTCATCTCCGGCTCCTCACCACCTTGTCGCGCCCATCTTGGCGCCTGCAGGGGCAGGACGGAGCACGCGACCCGTTCTCGACATCCCCGGGAGCCGGTGCCTGCGGCCGCGCCACCGGCCGGCCGGAGCCGCCTCATCACGTCCTCCTTGCCGCCGCCCCCGGGCGGCTGCAGCCCCCAGCTATCCCGGACCCGCGCCGGGAATAACTGACCAAAAGGCCGCATAGTGCAGACGCCGGCATTCGCCGACGGTTTTACCTGCCGCGGAATTCAATGACCCGCAAGGCGCACCCGGCCGGCCGAAGATCCTTTTCTTGTCGGGATTCCCGGTCGCTGAGGCCGGACTTCAGCCGACCTGGGCGACGTCCGATTTGGTGATAACGCCGTTATCAACGATGTACGTGCCCTGATAGGTCTTGAATGTGCCGTCGGCCTGCAGGGCAACCAGCCGGGCAGTCACGACATCGCCGCGCACCGACACGATGATCAGGGTGTCCTTGGCCGTGGTGCCGAATCCCTGCACGAAAGCCGGGTAGCTGGGGGAACCCGCCCGCCCGCCGAGCTTCCATGCCCTCGCAAAGTGGTGACCGTTGATCGCCGCGATGTACGCCCTGACCGTCGCGGCGGGCCCGGCGGGACTCGCCGGCCTCCGCTGGCTGGTGGCGCCGCCGGGGCTGGTGGTGCCGCCGGGGCTGGTGGCGCTGCCCGGGCTGGTGGCGCCGCTCGGCCCTGCGGAGCCACCGGGGTTGGCCGCGTTGCCGGGGGTACCCGAGTTGCCCGAGTGCCTGAGCTGGCTCGGGCTGGTCGCGGCGGACGGCAACGCGGAAGCGGCGTGCTTTGCTGGGGATCCGCCGCCGCCACGTAAGGCCAGGAAGGCGGCGCCCGCCACGGCGAGGATGACGACGAAGACGGCCGCCGCGATGACGGGCGACCGGCCGCGCGGCGCGGGCGGGTACGGCCCGGTCCCGTCCGGCTCTAGCCAGTCCTGCCCTGGCCCGTCCGGCCCGTCCGCCGCCAGCCCC
>DATGVY010000138.1:0-3622 GCA_035299845.1 Streptosporangiaceae bacterium | reverse complement strand
TGGTCATCCCGCAGTCGCGCTTCCGGACCGGCCAGCGCCCGAAGGTGGTCCTCGGCCTCCGCACGCAGGTTCGCGGACTCGTGGCCGGGCTGGTGGCTTGCCGGGGCGTCGCTCGCGGGGCCGTCGGCGTCGCTCGCGGGGTCGCGGGCGTCGCTTGAGGGGTCGCGGGCGTCGGTGTGGGCATCGTGGTCGTCATGGTCGGTAGCCATGCCGTCCTTCGTACCAGCTAATGCTGACGCCCGGCCGGCCGGGCGCTGGGGGTCGCGCGGATGGTCCTGGCCGGGGTCGCGCTGCCACCGGTCACGCGGATGGCCTGGCGTGGGGTGACCTTGCCTGTGCCGTCGTCGTCGAGCCCGGGAAACACCTGGCATCCGGTAATGGTGACGGGGCTGGCGAAAGGCGATGATCGGCCCGCTGGTCTTGTACAAGCCGGGCGGGATCCCTATTGTCTGGCCGGGCTGCGGATGGTCCTGGCCGGGGTCGCGCGGATGGTAACGGCCGGGATCCCGGCCAGGGCTGCGGACGGCGCGGGACCGAGCGCGATGGCGAGAAATCTTCGCGGTCACGCGAGCGCCGCAACTGCGGAAACCCTTTGCCGGGCTGGTATTCCGGCCACACGCATAACCACGTGATCAGCTCATCCACCCTTGTCCTGCCCAATTTCTATCGACGCCCGGCAGCTTCTGTCATAGCCTGATTCTGCGTAACCCGGCTTCCGTTCCATTTACGAAAGGGCTTAGTAAGCAAATTCGGATATTCTCGGGAAAAGGTGCTTGCGGGATTTAGCTCGCCTAGCGAACGGAGGAATCATGTTGCCTCGGCTTTGGGCAGCCCGGCTAGCGGTGACCACCGTCCTATTCGTGCCCGGCGGCTGGCTGTCGTCAGCCGGATCGGGCGCGCTGGCGGGTACGGGCGCGCTGGCAGGTACGGGCGCCGTGTCGCGCCCGGCGGCGGGAAGGGCCGCGCCGGCCGGGTCGCGTGCGAGGCTGGCGGTGCGCGCCGAAATCCAGGTCGCTGCCATCCAGCCAGCGCCCCTGGTGGCCGACCCGAGCCCGGCGAGCACGAAACGCGGCCTTCCGGCCCCTCCGATGACGGCGGCCATGCTTCGGGCCGACGCCTTGAAACAGGCCATGGCCAGGTCATTCCTGCATGCAATGAGCAGCCATGCAGGTCCGGGCGTTAAATGCACGCGGCGGGCCTGCCGCCGCGGGCTGCCAGCCGCCCGGAGCCTGAAGGCCACGCAGCGGCCGCAGATCACCAACTTCTACTGCGGTCCCGCCACCGTGTCAGAGATGCTGCGCCAAGTCGGCGTGAAGATCAGCCAGAAAACGGCGGCCCGCGAGCTGAGGACCACCCAGGGCGGGACCGACTGGTCGGATGCCCGCGGATACCCGGTGCCGCACGTCCTGAACGCGGACCAGCGGCGGAATGTCTATGTCGCCGTCGCCCTGCCGTGGGTTCCGACCAATAGGCAAGTCCGGACCTACGAAAATGATCTGGTAACCGATATCAACCGTCATGGCGGTGCTCCGCTGGCTGGCAATGCCTTTGAAGTTCCCGGCGGCCCGCATCTAGTCGGACATCCGGCAAATCAGGAAATCTCGCATTGGTTTGATATCAGGGGATACCGGAATTACGGTGCCACGACGTTGTACGAGGACTCTGTCCACGGCGCCCCAAATATCGGCTGGAGCGCCAGTGTGCCGGCCTACTCCGCGCTGTCGTCGAGGACGATCGTGAATATTCTCGGCGCCCGTGGCTACGACTGGTAGGCGCTGGCCCGGCAGGCTCGCGGCAACGCTCGCGCCCGGCCTGCTGGCGGTCGCGGTGGCCGGGTGCGGCGGCGGTCATGCCGTCGCACCCGCAGGATCCGGCCCGGCGGCCGGGTCAGCCTCAGGGCCGGCCGGCGGGCCGGCCGCGCGGTCTGGGGCAAGGCCGCTGACCTGGCAGCGGTTCTGCGCCATGCCGCCTGGTCCCAGCCTGCGGGCGGCGCTGCGCCGGCCGGTGGCTGCCTCGCTGCGCGGTGAGGTCATCCCGCTCGGCCTGTCGCCCGACAGCCGGACGGCGTACATATCGACCTGGACGCCGCGATTCGCCGGCGTCGCCGCGCTGAGTCTCGCCAGTGGGCACCTGCGGCCCATCCGGGCCTTCCCGCATCCGGCCACCGACCAGGCCGACGGGTCTGCCAGCGGACGCTGGCTGGTCTGGGAGGAGACTCACTCGCTGCGGAGCCTGGACGACTTCACGGTCTATGCCTGGAACTCGGCAACCGGGCAGCTGCGCAGGCTCGGTCATTCGCTGCGCGGTCCGCATGGCGCGCCGTGGCCGAGCCCCTGGCATGCCCCGGCGGTCAGCGGCAACTACGCCGCCTGGGCGCAGGGCTACGGGCCGGGCGGTGAGGTCGAGGTAATGCTGGCCAACCTGGCGACCGGGAAGGTCAGCGTCATCCGCCGCGGCCATACTCAGCCGCCGTTCTTTGACGGGAACCTTGTCGTGTGGCCGGAGTCCGATCAGCCGGGGACGCAGACCACGCTGCGCGCGCTGAGCCTCGGCACCGGCCAGCCGGCTGCGCTGCCCGCTGTCCTGCGGGCGGTGCACGGAACCGAGTTCGTGGTCACCGACGGGACAAGGACGGCGTACCTCAATCCCGGGCTTACCGCCTTGTATTACTCGCCCGCGCAATATCAGCGGGCGCGCGTGGTGCTGCGGCTGAAGGCAGGCGTGGACTTCGCCGACCTGGCGATGGCGCCCGGCGCACTGGCCTGGGCAACGACGAAGGCCACCTATCTGGCCGGTACCAGGACGGGCGGCTACGCACGGGTCACCCCCCAATACGGTGACGCGACCGGGTCGAGCGCGGGCCTGGTGATCTCTGATGCGCCGGCCGGCAAGGCCGCGCACCCTATCCTGCCCATGCACGTGATCAGGCCGGCCAGTCTCAGCTGGCGCACCTGCGGCCACCGGGCCGGATGACCGCCGGCCGAGACCGGGCGCGGCCCCGTCTCGGCCGGGCGGGGCCCGGTCTCGGCCGGGCGGTGGCGAGCCGGGTGGCTGGCCCGCGGTCACGCAGGCCGGCCGGCGCCCAGCCAGGCGGCCCCGGACGGGAAGGCGAACTCGGTGACCGATTCCGGCCTGATCTCGGACGACGCGCCAGGTGCGGCCGGCACTGCATAGCGTCCGCCGGCCACCCGCGCGGGCTCGACGAAATGCTCGTGCAGGTGGTCGATCCACTCGATCATGCGGCCATCCATGGTCCCCGAGATGGCGGCATAGTCGAACATCGAGAGGTGCTGGACCATCTCGCACAGCCCGACGCCGCCAGCGTGCGGACACACGGGGACTGCGAACTTTGCGGCGAGCAGCATGTTGGCGATGTTCTCGTTGACGCCGGCAACGCGGCACGCATCGATCTGCATGATGTCGATCGCGCCGGCCTGGAGGAGCTGCTTGAAGATCACCCGGTTGGCGACGTGCTCGCCGGTAGCGACCCGGATCGGGTCCACCGCCCGGCGGATGGCCGCGGTGCCGAGAATGTCGTCCGGGCTGGTCGGCTCCTCGATCCATGCGGGCCGAACCGGCGCGAGCGCACGCACCCACGGGACGGCGGTCGGCACGTCCCAGA
>DATGVY010000137.1:0-6331 GCA_035299845.1 Streptosporangiaceae bacterium | reverse complement strand
GACCTGGAGTTCGCAGCCGGCCGGGTCTGGCCGGCCGGGGCGGCGGGCGCGGCACTGGCCGGCGGTGCCGACGGTGGCACCAGGCCCCCAGACGCCGGCGGCTCCGGCGGCGTGAGCGTGACGCTGGCGGAACTGGCCGCCGCCTGCGAGCAGCGGGCGATCAGCACGGCGCACCTGTCGACCTGGCGGGCGGAATCCGGCTCGTTCGACCCACGCACAGGCCAGGGCGACACGTTCCCCGACTACACCTACGGCACACATGCGGCTGAGGTGGAGGTCGATGTCGAGACCGGGCAGGTCACGGTGCTGCGGTATGCGGCATGCCACGACGTCGGCCGCGCCATCAACCCGATGCGCGTGGAAGGGCAGATCCAGGGCGGTGCCATGCAGGGCCTCGGTTATGCGCTCACTGAGGACATGGGCATCGAGGACGGCTACGTGCAGGCGGCCCTGTTCGCCAACTACCTGATCCCGAACGCGCAGGATTTCCCCGATGTGCTCGTCGACATCATCGAGAGCGGCGAGGGCAAGGGCCCGCTCGGGGCGCGCGGGATCGGCGAGCCGCCCATCGGGAATGTGGCCGCCACCATCGCCAGCGCCATCCAGGACGCGATCGGTGTCCGCCCGGCCCAGCTGCCGATGACTCCCGAGCGGGTACTCGGGCTGCTGGACGCGCGCGCCTCGCGGGATCCGGCATGACAGGGCTTGGCTCAACGACAGGGCCTGGCTTGACAACAGGGCCTGGCTCGACCACGGGGTCTGATTCAGGAACAGGGCCTGACTCGCCTGCCGAGGCCGGCCTGGTCCGGCCGGATCTGCTGATCAACTCGGCGGCGATGAAGCGGCTGCCGGATGTCACCCGCACGCGTGCGCCGCTTGAGGTGCATCGCCGGCTGCCGGCTACGCCCCCACTCCGCTGACCCGCTGCCCGGATCTGGCTGCCCAGCTCAGCGTGGCCGAGGTCTGGGTCAAGGACGAGTCGTGGCGGCTTGGGCTGCCCGCGTTCAAGATGCTCGGCGCTTCAAATGCGAGTTACCGCGCGCTGACCAGCGGCTCGGCCACCAGGTGCGCTGGGATTCCGTCGATGAACTGGCAGGCCGGCTCGCGGCCCTTGGCTCGCCGGATCGTCGGCTATCGGGTGCCGGAAACGGCCCGGTAGCAAGCCATCACAGAGGCCACAACCTTGGGCAGCAGCTGCCAAGAGATCTGGCGTTCATACGGCAATCATTGACGTACCGCGCCAGGACCCCCACATTTAGGCTGAGACCACGTGCTTCTTCCAAGACGGCGCGCGCCACGGCATACAGCACGGTCGCGTCAAGCCAGCGAGGAGCCACCGATGGCACGTGAACAGGCCCGGGCATGAAGGCGGCCAGGCTGGTCGAGCGTCGCCGGCCGCTGGAGCTCACCGACCTGCCCGATCCAGCGCCAGGAGCCGGCGAGGCGGTCGTCCAGGTCGAGGCCGAAGGCATCTGCCGGACCGACTGGCACGTGTGGAATGGTGACTGGGACTGGGTGGGCCTGACCCCGACGCTGCCGCTGGTGATGGGGCACGAGCTGGGCGGAACGGTGGTGGCGGTCGGCCCAGGGGTGTCCCGTGTCCGGGCCGGGGATCGGGTGACGACCCCGTTCCACGAATCATGCGGGCGATGCGGCTACTGCATGATCGGCCGTTCCAATCTCTGCGACGACATGCAGTTCCTCGGCCTCACCCACGATGGTGGCTACGCCCAGTACGCGGCTATCCGCAACGCGGATTTCAACTGCATCAAGCTGCCGGACAGCATCGATGCGCTATCCGCGGCGGCGATCGGCTGCCGCTACATGACGGCATTCCATGCCGTGACCCGCCAGGGCGGGCTGACCGCCGGCCAGTGGGTGGCGGTGCACGGAGCGGGCGGCATCGGCTTGTCAGCCGTGCAGATCGCCGCCGCGCTCGGTGGCCGGGTCATCGCGGTTGACCTGGCTGACACCAAGCTGGAGAAGGCAAAGGCCGAGGGCGCGTTGCACGCGGTCAACGCCGGGACGCAGGACGTCGTCACGGCAGTCAGGGAGATCACTGGCGGCGGTGTTGACCTGGCGATCGGCGGCATCGGCGTGGCCGCGCTCGTCGAGTCGGCGGTGCTGTCGCTGCGCAAGGGCGGCAGGCTGGTGCAGGTCGGCCTGACCAGCCAGGCAGAGCAGGGCTACGTGCGCATGCCGCTTGACCACATCATCGAGGCCGAGATCGAGATCGCCGGGAGCGTCGGGAACCCGCACGTCGACTACCCGCGGCTGCTCGCGCTGGTGGAGACCGGGGTGCTGCAGCCAGCCAGGATCGTCGGCCAGACGCTGCCGCTGGAGCAGGCCAGCGAGGTGCTGAACGCGATGGACTCCTACGAGACGCTCGGCTTCTCCGTTATCACCGGATTCTGACCGGCACGGCTGATCCGGTCACTGCCAGCAGCGGGAGGAACAGAATGACCAGGCGTACGTACGGCGGGCCTCTTGTTGACATGACTGGTGCGGTGGACTTGCACTGCCACCCGTTCCCCGACCTGTTCCCCCGGCTGGCCGACGACTTCGACATCGTGCGGGCTGCCCGCGACGCGGGGATGAAGGCCATCCTGCTCAAGTGCCATCACGAGAACACGGTGTCACGCGCGTACCTGGTGCAGCGGGTGATCCCCGGCATCCGTGTGTTCGGCGGGATCGTCCTCAACTACTACGTGGGCGGCATCAACGCCGCCGCCGTCGAGGCGTCGCTGCGGCTCGGCGGCAAGGAGGTGTGGATGCCCACGGTGGACGCGGGCTATCACGCCGAGGTTCATGGCGGCACCGGCGGCTACGACTCACAGCAAGGCGGCCGGAGCCAGGCCGAGGGGATCTGGGTGGCGGACAAGGACGGGGGGCTCCGGCCCGAGGTCAAGGAGGTGCTGGAGCTGGTCGCCGCGCACGGCGCGATCCTCGGCACCTCGCACCTGGCCCCGAGGGAGATCGTCGCGCTGGTGCGCGAGGCCCGTTCCGTCGGTGTGGAGAAGATCGTCATCACGCACCCGTACTTCCGGGTACCCAACATTGATCTGGACACCCTGGAGGAGGTGGCCAGGATGGGCGCCATGCCGGAGTTCGGCTACTGCACGGTGTCGCCCGCCTGGCAGTACGCCGCGCCAGAGAAGATCGCAGCGAGCGTGGAGCGGATCGGGGCGTCCCGCTGCCTGCTCGTCTCTGATACCGGGCAGCGACACAACCCGCTGCCGTCGGAGGCGCTGCGTATCTTCGCGCAGACGGTCTTCGAAAAGGGGGTGCCGATGGATCAGGTGATGCGGATGATCAGTGACAACCCGATGCAGCTGCTCGACGTGGACGCCGACCACGAGCCGAGCGCAGCCGATCTGGCCTGGGCCCGCGGCCTGGTCGAGGATCCGTGCACGGTGCCGTCATCGCCCATGCCTTCGCCGGTGACGCCGTCGGCTAGCGATCCGGGCTAAGCCGGTGGCCATCCGGCGCGGCCGCGGCGCGGCCGCAGAGCATGCGGAAACGGACGGCGGGCGCGGGAACGTCGTCTCGCTGCCCGGCCGTCGGCGGCGCGGCAGCCAGGCCCCGACCGACGCGCTGACGGTCCGCGAAATGCTCGCCCTGGATGCCATGCGCGGGGCGAAGATCATCGCCGGAACCGATGGGCTTGACCGCCTGGTCCGGCGGCTCAATGCCATGACGGTGCCGAACATCGTCCGGTGGACCAAGCAGGATGAGTTCCTGCTGACCACCGGATACCCGCTGCCCCGCCAGCCGGAGGAGTTCTGCCAGCTGATCGAGCAACTGGCCGCTAACGGCCTGGCAGGCCTCGGCGTGAAACTGGACGAGTACCTCGCCGAGGTACCGCCAGCAGCGGTGGCGCTGGCCGACCGGGCGGGCTTCCCGATCGTAGTGATCCCCGCCACGTCGCCGCTTGATGACGTGCTGAGCCAGACGTTCGAGACGATCGTTAACCGGCAGGCGGCCGCGCTGGCCAGAAGGCAGCAGATTCATGACGCGTTCCTTCGCGTCGCGCTGACCGGGGGGGGCCTGGCCCGGCTGTCCGACGAGCTCGCCGAGATCCTGCCCGGTGCTGATGTGGTCATCTGCGACCCGGCCGGGTACCCGCTGGCCGCTACCACACGGTCCGGCGTCCAGGCTCGTAGCTTCCGCGACGCCAGCGGCCTGGTGGACACCACCCGGCTGATCGGGGGCGTGCACAAGGACGCCGAGACCGGGACGGGCTGGGCGGCCGGGGTCATCCGCGCTGGCGACATGCGGCACGGGTTCGTACTCGCGGTTGGTGGGACGCCGGGCCTACCTGCGGTGGCTGGCCTGGCGGTCGAGCAAGCGGCGCTCGTGGCAGCGCTGGAGATCACCCGCGATCTTGCCGTGCTCGCGGTCGAGCAGCAGTTCGCCTCGAACGCGCTGCACGACCTGGTCACCGGCACGGCGGCCGGCATGGACCACGCGCTGGCGCGGGCTGTCAGGTTCGGCTGGGACCTGCAGCGGCCGCTGGCCGTGCTGGTGGCCCGGCATTGCGGTGCCGAGCGCGGCGACGAGCCGTCCCGCCAGCAGGAGGCGTCCGCGCTGCGCGCGGTGGAGCTGTGGACTCTGGCGATCCGCGACAGGGACCGGAATGCGGCGGTAGCCGGGTTCGCCACCGAGCTCGTGGCCGTGGTCGGAGCTGCCGACGCGGAAGCGCTCGCCCGCAAGGTGCATGCGGACATGACGGCGTCGACGGGGCGGGCCTACTCGGTGGGAGTCAGCCAGGTCGCCGCCGGACCGCTGGACATCCCGCGCCTGTACGAAGAGGCGAGGGTGGCGCTGCAGGTCGGCCTGCGGCTCAGCGGCAGCGGCGCGGTCACCAGCTTTGCCGGGCTCGGCCTGTACCGGCTGATCAGCAACGTGAGCCAGGCAGAGCTGCGGGCATTTGTGCGCGACACGCTTGGCCCTGTGCTTGAGCTGCCCGAGCCGGCCCGCGCGGACCTGCTCAAGTCGCTGGCGGTGCTCTCTGGCACGCGCTTCAATGTGGCCGAATCGGCCCGTATCCTGCACTACCACTACAACACCATGCGCTACCGGGTGACGAAGCTGGAGCGGATGCTGGGCGAGTTCGCGAACGACGCGGCAGTGGCGCTGCGGATTGGCGTTGCCCTGGAAATCCTGCGCATGTATGAGATATCCGGCGACACGCTGCAGACACTGCTGTGAACTGGCCGGCCCGGGCTGTCCCGGCGGCGTGAACTGCCTATTGACCCCCTGAGCAGCGGCGCGATCAGGATTCAGGCTGCTCCGGGCCACCAACGATCTTGCATGCGCTGTCGACGGTCTCGATCCGTGCGAACGCAACTTCCAGGCAGAGCAGGGTCGCCCCGTGCCGCTCCGGGCTAGTCCCCGCCGTCGCGTCCCGCAGGACCAGGCGCCGGTAGTCCAGGTTCCTCGCGTGCTGGATTGTGAAGGAGACGCACACATCCGTGCAGACGCTCACGGCGACCAGATTTTCAATCCCGTGCAGCCGCAGCACCAGGTCCAGCTCGGTGCCGGGGAACGCGTCATACCGGCGCTTCGCTCTGATAATCAGGTCGGATGGCTCCGGAGCCAGGCCGTTCGTGATCTCGATCCCGGTGCCGCCCTCGACGCAGTGGATGGGCTCGAAGAAGCGCTCGATGCCGAAGTCCTGGCGCCCTGGCCGGCTCAGGCTCAGCCCACAGGCGGAGCGGTGACCTGCACGTCGAGCACGGTGGGCCGGGCAGCGGCCAGCGCCGCCCGGACGGCATCCCCTACCTCCGGCAGGCGGTCCACCCGGATGGCGTCGGCACCGAACCCGCGCGCGATCGCTACCAGGTCCACGCTGGGGTCGGCGATGTCCAGCCCCACACTGGGGGCGTCCTGGGCGGACGGCCCGTGCATCTCGGCCAGGAACCGCCGCAGGATCAGATAGCCACGATTGTTCATGACCACGACCACGACCGGGAGCTCCTCCCGGACCGCCGTCCAGAGCGCCTGCGGCGAGTAGAGGAAGGAGCCATCTCCCACCACGCTCACCACCGGTTTACGGTCCCGGCCCAGCGAGACCCCCAGGGCGGCGGGAAGCCCCCAGCCGAGGCCGCCGCCACGCGAGTAGAGAAACCGGCCCGGCGTCCGGACCCGGTGGAAGGCTCGGACATACGGGTCGTTGGTGACTCCCTCGTCGACCACCGTGGTTTCGGGCGGGAGCGCCGCCAGCAGCGCCTCGACCGTCGGCAGCGGATGCATCCGCCCGTCCTCGCCGGGCCGGGCCGCCCGGACCCGCTCATGCAGACGCTGCAGATGTTCCTCCGCCTGTGCCCCG
>DATGVY010000136.1:0-4934 GCA_035299845.1 Streptosporangiaceae bacterium | reverse complement strand
GAGGTCTTCACATTTCATCAGGGTCCATGTTCACATTTGGCTGTGACATTCTCGCCGCCTGCGCGGACGGGGCGTGTCGGCTGCCTGCCGATCGGCGGTATGCCGGTGCGCGGGTCGTGAGAGGCCGGGCTCGGGCTGGATCTGGTCGTGCGGGGCCGGCCTGGTGGTGGCGTGGCTGGTGACATGCGGGTGCTGGTGGGTGCTTGCTTGGTTATGGCGGCGTGGCGGCAAGGCTAGTGAGGGTTTGGCGGCGCCGGCGCCTGGTTTTGGGCGGGAGCCCGGCGGCGGCGCGCCGCGCGGTGTCGGCCTGGCGGGCGTCGAAGGCGTCCAGGATGCGCTGGTTGCGGACGGGGAGCAGGCAGGCGATCCACAGGGTGAGCGGGGTCAGGCCTGTCAGGCGGCACCAGCCGCGGGCGATGCTGGTGGTGGCGGGGTCCTTGAGGGTGGAGAAGGTGCGCTCGGAGCCGGTGCGCCGGGTGTAGGAGCGCCGGTGCGCGGCTGATGGGTAGTCGTGTTTTTGCCGTGTCTTGGCCGCCACGGCTGGGGGGACGGTGATGGTCTGCTGTGCGCAGCAGGCCGGCGGGTGCTCGGGCGGGGTGAGGATCTCGGGCCGGTTCCGGTCCAGTGTCATCGAGCCGGGGCGGAGCGGGCAGCGGATCTTGCCCGTGACGGCGGGGCAGGCGGCGCGGTGGTAGCCGTCGGTGTCGTCGGAGCTGACCGGGCCGAGTTTGCAGCGGGCTAGCTCGGCTGTCTGTGCGTCGTGCGCGGTGGCCTGCTCAAGGGTGGCGGCGGGGCCTAGCGGGCCGAGTTCCAGGAGTGTCTTCGGCGTGGCGGGGCGGTACAGGTTGCCGTTGGCGATGATCGCGCCTTGGTGGGTGCCTTGGGGTCCGCGGTCGTGGGGGTGCAGACATCCGATGCGGTTAAGTTGTCAAGCTGCTTGGGGAAGTTTTGCGGTGCCGGCGGGGAAGGCGGTGTTCTCGTTGTAGTGCTGGCCGGTGGCCAGGCAGTGGTGCAGGCAGCCGAGGAGCCGGCTGAATAGGTTGCGCTGGGCGGCGGCGTGCCGGTCGCCGTCTTTCTTGCGGCGGTCGTAGTGGGCGCGGGCGCCGGGTGAGGCGGTCAGGGCGGCGAACGCCCAGATGTAGCCGGCGGCGGCCAGGCGCTGGTTCTTGACCCGGCGGTGCACGACGGTCCGGGTCTTGCCGGAGGCGCGGGTGATGGGCGCGGCCCCGGCGTAGGCCTTGAGTCCTTTAGCATCAGCGAAGCGGGACCGGTCGTCGCCGGTCTCGGCGAGCACCCGGGCGCCGGTGAGCGGGCCGAGCCCTGGGAAGCTGGTGATGATCCCGGCGTCCGGGTGCTGGTTAAAAGACTCGACGGCGGCCTGCTCCAGGTCGCTGGCGCTTTCGCAGGCGGCGTCCAGGTGGCGGAGCAGGGCCCGGGCCTGGCGGCCCATCGCTTGCTCGACGAGCGGCAGCTGGCGCATCTGCGGTGCGCGGAGCGCATCGCGTAGCCGGGCGGCCTCGGCGTCGATGCCGCGGCGGCGGCCGGCGTTCTTGACCAGCGCCTTGAGCTGGGCGAGGGTGAGCTTGCCGGCTGCGGCGGGGGTGGGGGCGGCGGCCAGGATGACGCGGGCCTCGGGCCGGGTGATGCCGCCGCGGGCATCGGCGAAGGCGGCGAGGAAGCCGGGGTAGTACTCGCGCAGGTGGGAGCGGAGCTTGTTGTGCGCGGTGGTGCGGTCCCAGACGGCGTCTTGCTGGGCTCGGGCCAGCACTGCGATGGCCTGGGCCAGCTCGGTGTCGGCGGGCAGCGGCCGGTGGGAGTGCAGGTCGGTGCGCAAGATGTTGGCCAGCACGACCGCGTCGCCGTGGTCGGACTTGCGGCCCGCGACGCTGTGCCGGTCCCGGTAGCGGGCCACCGCCATCGGGTTGATGGGGTAGACCGTGCGGCCGGTGGCGCGCAGGCAGGCCACGAGCAGCCCGCGGGGGGTCTCGATCGCCACCGGGACCGGGTCTTCGGCGCTGTCGCCGTGCTCGGACAGCAGGCCCAGCAGCTGCGCGAGCCCGGCCGCATCATCGCTGATGCGGCGGCGGGCCAGCAGCTGCCCGTCGCGGCCTGCCAGGGCGATGTCGTGGTGGTCCTCGGCCCAGTCGATGCCGCAGAACACGTCCATAAGCACTCATCTCCTTGTCGTCAGTGACGCTGCCGGCAGTGGCCAGGCCGCGCGGGTTCACGCACGCTCCCTAATGGAAGGGCTCTCAGGCACCGCCATCCGATTGGCCGTTCGTGTCCCCAGCTGCCCGCAGGGCCCCGGTCCTGGCTGGAGCTCGAAGGCTCCCGTCAGCGTGAGGGGTCCATCCTGCGGGTGGCAAAGGCCACGACCACCCATACCGGCCCGGGCGCCGGGATTGCCCGCACCCGGCCCGGCGTGTCGCGAAGACAACGTGATGGCGGCTGGCGCCGGGGCCCGGATCTCATCCTGAGGATCAAGCCCCGGTCTACGGTGCGGGTCACCCGGCACCAGCCACACCTTCCAGATCCCGCCTCTCTGCACCAAGGCATCCATGTGCTCAGTCCTGGACAGGCATCGATCTGTCAGCGGCACGCCCCGCGATCTGCCCAGAGGGCTCACAAGCCCGGTAGATGATCGGCGGTGGCCTGCCATGTGCCCATTAGGTCCTGGATGAGCTGCGCGCCAGCCTGGCGGAGCGGGATGGCCCAGGCTTCGGCGTCGCGGTGGGCGTAGCCGGAGTCGGCGAGGATGTCGCCGAGGGTGATGCCGGCTGCGGCCATGCTGGTCAGGACCTTGGTGAACGCGCGGACGGGGTCGAGGTGGCAGGAGGACAGGGTCATCCGGCGGGCCAGCTCGGGCACCGGCGGGCCGTGCTCTTCGCGGGTCATGGTGGCAGCGGACAGGTAGTAGCCGAAGAACATCTCGCCCTTCGGTCCGGGCAGGTTGGAGTTGCGGTGCCCCCAGGACGCCTCAGGGTCAGCGCACTGCGTGGTGCCGCGGGGCGGCGGGCGGGAGAAGGACTCCACGTCGGTCCAGTCCGCCGCCAGCGCGGCGGAGGTGTCCTTGTGTTCTGCGGGGATGCTGGCCTCCAGCAGGTCATCGCAGATCCCGGCCAGGTCACCGGAGGGGGCGCCGTCGGGCTGGTCCTTGCTGAGTACCTTGATGACCAGGCCGAAGGTGTGCTCGACCTGCCGGTAGGTGAGCTGGTGCGGGCCGGTCTTCCAGTTCTCGGTCACGCCAAGCCGCGCCTGGTCGGGCTCGGGCAGCGCGATCAGCGCCTGGTGCACTTCGGTGAGGTAGGCGGGCCGGCGGTCATCGAGGGTGAGCATCATCCCGGTCAGTAAGGTGCGGACTGGCAGCTGGCGGTGCCGCACGCCGGCCGGGAGCAGCGCCTCGATCCGCGGCGCCGCGCGGGAGGTATCGATGATGTCCTCGAGCACGGCGAGCGGGATGCTCACCGCTGCCCGCCCAGCAGCGCTACCGCCTCGGCTTCGCCGCCCGGATCGAGGGTGGCGATGATGTCGCCCAGCCGCTGGGAGCAGGTGATCCCTGCGGCGTGCATGAACGTGGCCAGCCCGAGGATCTGGGCGCAGTCAGCCAGCCAGGTCGTGCGTAGCCGGCTGGTGTCCAGCCGGGGCAGCCCGGTCCCGCCGGCCAGCGAGGTGATCAGCGGGGTGGTCACGTTCCGGCGGCCGGGATCGGTCCCGCCGGTGACCAGCCCGGTCCCGGCGAACGCCGCGGCGGCCAGCAGCGGCTCGTGGTAGCGGGCCAGGACCGGCACGGCCCGGGGCCGGGGCCCGCGGACCTTGACGATCACGCCGCCGGACCGGGAGGCGACGTCGGTGCCGCGGACGGCGCGCAGGTCAGAGCGGATCAGCCCGGCGCCGGCGCCCAGGCAGATCAGCCCCGCCGCCCGCATCCGCCGGGCCGGCGTGGGCTGGGCGCCGGCCAGGGCCAGGTAGCCGGCGATCTCCGCGCGGCTGTATGGGGCCCTGGCCCGCTCGCGGGGCAGCGGCGCGTCCGCTGGATCCAGCGCGGGGACCACCGCCCGGGCCAGGAACCGCAGGTTCGTCCGCAGCGTCCGCCGCGTCACGCCGGACAGGCCCGGCGCGCAGGTGGCGAACCGCTCGATCACCGACGGGTGCAGCAGCACCTCCGGGACCGGGTCCAGGCCCAGCCCGATCCCGTACCCGGCCAGCTTCCCCGCGGCCCACAGCAGGTTCTTCGCCCGCTCCCGCCCCGGCGGGCCAGCCTGCGCCACGACCGCCCGGGCAAAGGCCGCGGCCTGCGGCGGCACCGACGACGGTCCCCAGCGTGCGATGTAGCCGGCCACCGGCCCCGCGGCCTGGTGCACGGGCGGCGGGGGCGCGGCCCGCGGCCAGACGGCATTCACACTGGGTATATACGGTAAGAGATGACCGGGGTTACCGGCCTATGCCACCCTGAAACCGTGCGCGTCGCCGCCAGCCACCAGGCCCAGGCCCGCCAGATCGCCGCCGAACTGGCCGCCATCGCCGCCTCGGGCATGGTCCTGCCCGGCTCGATCACCTGCCGGCGCACCCACTGCGGCCACCCCGGCTGCGGCTGCCACGCCGACCCACCCCGCCTGCACGGCCCCTACTGGCAGTGGACCCGCAAGGTCGCCGCCAAAACCGTCGGCCGCTGGCTCAGCGCCGACCAGAACCACGACTACCAAACCTGGATCAGCAACGACCGGCGGCTACGCGAGCTGCTCACCCGGCTCGAAACCCTCGGAACCGCCGCCTTCGAAGCCGACCCACGCTGGCAGCGCAAACCCCGCGCCGCCACCACCGATACCAGGCCAGACAGCACATAACACCGTGGGCACGACCCGCTTAACCCGTGGGCGCCACCGCGATCAGCGGCACTTTCCGCAGCTCAGAGCCAAACGTGAAGACCTGACCCG
>DATGVY010000135.1:0-1929 GCA_035299845.1 Streptosporangiaceae bacterium | reverse complement strand
GTTATCGGCTGGAGATTTTCCCTGCGCTCCTGGCATGCCACGATGCGACCATGCTGCCGTATGCGGCTTATCTCCGCGTTTACGAGCCGCTCTCCGCGTTCAGCGAGGCGGACCGTGAGCGCTGGGCGGCCTACGCTACTTCCCCGGACCGGCCGCGCCGCGCCCGCGCGCTCGAGGCCGAGCAGGCTGAGGCGCTCGGTCGCTTGATCGCACTGCCGCCGATCGGCGCACCGGCGCACGAAAGCGAGCACGCGTACGTCCGCTGGGCCGATGGCGTCACCTACATCTGCCCCTGGCAGACCAGGCTGCGCTCGTGGCTGGCACTAACCCGGCTGCGGGCCACCTCGGCGCCGCTGCTGGCGGCCGCGTTCGCGCCGGAGGAGGTCCGGCGCGCATCCCGGGACTTCGCCCGCTGGCAGGGCCGGGCCTCGTCGCTGCGCGTCTTCGTCCAGGCCTGCACATGGTCGGTGCCGTCCGTGTGGTTCGCGCCGTTCGCGCCGGAGGAGAGGTGGCTCGTGCTGGGCAGCACGGCCGAGCCAGAGGCGAGAGGTCCGGCCACGGCTTCCGCGACGCGGACGCTGATTTACGCCACCGCGATGCCGCAAGCGCGGCGCCGGGTGACCCAAGCGCTGGGGGCGGTGCGCCGCGCCCAGAGCGCGGGCTTAGCGGGTCATCCGGGCAGCCCGGCCGGTCCAGGCCCAGCCGGTCCCGGCCCGGCCGGTCCCGGCCCGGCCCAGGCCGACACGGAACTCGCCGAGATCGGGCGCTGGCTGGAGGAGTTCCATCCGCATTCGCTGGTTGAACTCGACTACGGCGGCCTTGTCCACCTGCTCAACGATGCCGCGCTCCGCGCCGATCAGTCTGTCGCCGAAGTTTCGGCGGCCATCCGGGCTCTCGGCGACGGCGAACTGGAACTGGCCGCAGCCATGTACCAGCGGCTGCGCAGCAGGTGGCAGGCCCTGGAGGCGCTCGAACTCGCCAACTGAGTATCAGAGGACGACTTTCCAGATTCGGCCCGTTGCGACGATACGTATCGCTAGAATCACGCAGCGTGACTCATATCAGTGGAGCAACAGGGGCGACCTGTCACAGAATCTTTGCTCCTGGTGGTCGACTTGTCACCGCTGGTGATGGCAATATGGTCTCAGTGGGCCATATAGGACATCCACGGCAGGCTCCAGCCGGAGCCAGGCAAAGGAACAACGCAGGATCGCAGTACCGGTCCAGGAGGAGAGGCCGTACACATGTCTGCACGAACACCCGAGGCTGAGCCGCTTCTGACACCGGCGGAGGTCGCGACTATGTTCCGAGTTGACCCCAAGACCGTTACGAGGTGGGCCAAGGCCGGGAAACTGACCTCCATCCGTACGCTCGGTGGTCACCGCCGGTACAGGGAGACTGAGGTCCGCGCACTGCTCGCGGGTATCCCGCAGCAGCGCTCGGAGTGACATGCTGCCGTGCCCTGGCGCGTTCCGCGCGGTGGGGGCGGCCACTACGTGCTCGCTTAGGCGGGCGCCCGGCAGGAAGAAACAGCAGAAGGAGGTTGGCCGCAGCGGGGCATTGGGATCGCGTCGTGAGCGGGATTCGCGCAGGCCGCTCGCGAGAGCTCGGTTCCATGTGAGCTGGGGTCGATCCGGTCGTCCGGAGGGCAGCGGAACGCCCTCCGGGCGACGGGATCGACCTCTCTACTTAACGTAATTGTCAGCTAACTTTTCGTAACCACACTTGCTCAGAGCCGAGGTCCGCCATACTGGTCGGCATGTCTTCGGCGGTACCCGGGGGTCCGGTACTAGTGGGTGGCGGCCAGCACGTCGATGTCGGCCAGCCACGTGGGTGTCAGCTCGCACAGGGGAGCCGGCTGGCACGGGTGCCGGCCAGCACGGGGGAGTCGGCTAGCACGGGTGCCGACTAGCAGGGCATCCGAATCCG
>DATGVY010000134.1:0-3952 GCA_035299845.1 Streptosporangiaceae bacterium | reverse complement strand
GACCGCCTTCTTGCACTCGGAGCGCACCGGGTGGACATCGAGCAGACTGGCGCTGAGTCCTGGACCGTCCTGGCCGATCCTGAGGGAAACGAGTTCTGCGTCGTGCGCCCGAAGGAAACCCTCATCGCCTAGCGATCAGCGCACAGGTAGGAGTTCAAACCGTCGGCGGCAGATGCGGACGTCTGACGTTCGGCGACGGCCGGTCGCCGCACCTGTTTCGTCAGCTCAGGACAGGAGCAGCAGGCCAGCTGCCGCGCTCGCCCCGAGCATCCACGCTGTCTCAGCTAGTACACCTACGACAGCGCGAACGGGCATCTGCCCTCCGGCTTGCCGACGACGAACGGCGTGAACCTGTCCTGCGGCGGGGCGGTCGGTGGATGGGTCACGATCACGCCGTTGGGCCTGGCGGTGCACGGATAGGGTGGGCGCGTGGCCGAATCGTGTTACCTGCGCTATCCGCACGTTGCACGCGATCTGATCACGTTCACGGCTGAGGACGATGTCTGGCTCGCCTCGCTGAGCGAGGCGGCAGACGGCCGTGGCGCCCGGGCGTGGCGGCTGACTGCTGACCAGGCCCCGGTGCTGCATCCGCGGCTGAACCCGTCAGCTGCGCAGGTCGCCTGGACCTCGACGCGCGACGGCTCCCGGTCGCCCGGCCGGGCCGCCCCGCGGGAGGCGCATGCGGTGTCCGCGGACGGTGGCCCTGTCAGGCGGCTCACTTACTGGGGTGACCGGTTCGCGACCGTGCGCGGCTGGGTCAGCGACAACGAGGTGCTCGTGCTCAGCCGGACCGGCCAGCATTCCAGCATGAAGACCTGGGCGTTCGCCGTGCCGCTGAGCGGACCGGCTCGCCGGCTCGACTACGGGCCGGCGGGCGACGTCGCGGTATGCGACGGTGCTGTGCTGGTTGGCAGCGCCATGAACTTCGAGCCGGCCGAGCCGGCCCAGTGGAAGCGCTACCGCGGCGGTGCCGGCGGGAAGATCTGGTACTCGCCGGACGGCTCGCACTACACGCGGATCTTCGCCGACGTGGGTAACAACCTGGTGAACCCCATGTTCGTCGGACCCCGGGTCGTGTTCCTATCGGACCACGAAGGGACCGGCGCGCTCTACTCCGCGCTCCCGGACGGCACGGACCTGCGCCGCCACACCGACCTCGGCCAGTACTACGCCCGGCACGCGACGACCGACGGCCAGCGCGTGGTCTACCAGCGGGCCGGGGAGATCTGGATGCTCGAGTCGCTCGACGCCGAGCCGGTGCGCCTGGACATACGGCTCAGCGGAGTCCGCTCCGGGCGGGCCCCCTATCCGGTGTCCGCGAAGTTGCAGCTGGGCTCGTTCGCGCTTGACTCCACCGGCCGGGTGCTTGGCGCCGAGGTGCGCGGCACCGTGCACTGGCTGCCCGGCCGGGACGGGCCGGCCCGGGCACTGCTCGCCGAGCCAGGCGTGCGCGGCCGGCTTCCGGTGGTCATCCCCGGCACGGACGCGGTTGCCTGCGCGTCAGACAACGGCGGCGAAGACGGTCTGGACGTCATCCCCGCTGACGGATCGGCTGCGAGACGTATCGGGCACGGCGAGTTCGGCCGGATCCTGGAGCTGGCGGTGGCGCCGGACGGGCGCACGGCAGCGGTCGCATGCGCCGACGGCCGGCTGCTGACGGTGGCGCTGGATGGCGAGCCGGTGATCACCGAGATCGCGCGCAGCACCAACGCAGAGGTCGCGGGCCTGGCGTTCTCTCCCGACTCCGCGCTGCTCGCCTGGTCGCAGCCGTGGCGGCCCGAGCGCGGTGCCTGGCAGATCCGGCTGGCCCGCCTGGCCGACGGCACCGTCACCGACGTGACCCCGCCCCGGTTCGACGACAGCTCGCCGGCGTTCACCCTGGACGGCAAGTACCTGGCGTTCCTGTTGAATCGCGCATTCGATCCGGTCTACGACGCGCACCACTTTGATCTCGGGTTCCTGCCCGGGGTCCGGCCGTACCTCGTGCCGCTGCTGGCCACGACGCCATCGCCGTTCAGCTCCGGAGCTGAACGGCCGTCCGGCAGAACCGGAAGGTCCCGGAGAGGTCCCCGCGACCGTCGGTCTCGACGTCGCCGGGCTGGCCGAGCGGATCGTGCCGTTCCCCGTGGCGGCCGGACGCTACGACAAGCTCCGCGCGGCCAAGGACGGCGTGGTATGGCTGGACATGCCGCTCGCCGGGGAGCTCGGTGAGACCGTGATCGGCGCGGCCGGGGAGCAGCCGGAATCCCGGCTAGTCCGCTATGACCTGGCTCAGTGCAGGCGCTCGGTCGAGGTCGAGGCCCTGGACGACTACGCGGTCTCCGCCGACGGGGCCCGGCTGGCTTACCGGACGTCGGAGTCGCTGGAGATCAAGCCGACCGGCTTGGACGAGGTTGTCAGCGTCGATCTGGACCGGATCCGGGTGACGGTCGAACCGCCGGCCGAGTGGACGCAGATGTACCACGAGACGTGGCGGCTGATGCGGGACAACTTCTGGCGCGCCGACATGGCCGGGGTGGACTGGGCCGCTATGGCCGACCGCTACCGGCCGCTGCTCGACCGCATCGGCTCCACGGATGACCTGCACGACGTGCTGTGGGAGCTGCAGGGCGAGATGGGCAGCTCGCACGCCGGGTTGCGGCCGCCGGCTGCGGGCGGTGACCCCGCGCTGGCTCAGGGCCTGCTCGGCGCCGACGTCGAGCGCGCCGAGGACGGGACCTGGCGGATAGCGCGGATCCTGCCCGGCGAGTCGTCGGTGATCGGCGCGCGTTCCCCGCTGGCCGCCCCGGGCGTCGCCGCGGCGCCGGGCGATCTCATCGTCGCGGTGGACGGGCGGCCGGTGGACCCGGACCTCGGCCCGAACGCGCTGCTAGCCGGCAAGGCCGGCAAGCCGGTCGAGCTAACTCTCCGGCGCGACGGAGCGGACCGGCGGGCTGTCGTGGTTCCGCTGGCGAGCGAGCACGCGGCCCGCTATTACGATCTGGCCGCCCGGCAGCGGGCCGCGGTCTGCGAGGCCTCCGGCGGGCGGCTCGGCTACCTGAACATCCCGGACATGATGGCGCGGGGCTGGGCGGAGTTCCACCGGGACCTGTACACCGAGTTCCGGCGAGACGGCCTGATCGTGGATTTGCGGGACACGCAGGGCGGCGACGCTGGGCAGCTGGTGGCCGAGAAGCTCGCCCGGCGCATTATCGGCTGGAACGTGTCCCGGTACGAGGAGCCGTCGAGCTACCCGGCCGATGCACCGCGCGGGCCGATCGTAGCGATCACGGACGAGTACGCGAGTTCCGGCGGCGACATCGTGATCCAGGCGCTGAAGTCCTACGGCATCGCGACCGTGGTCGGCACCCGTACCTGGGGCGGCGTGCTCGGCGTTGACCTCAAGTACGAGCTGGTCGATGGGACCATGGTGGCGCAGCCGAAATACGCTTGGTGGTTCGCCGACGTCGGCTGGGCGGTGGAGAACCACGGCGTGGATCCGGACGTCGAGGTGACAATCGCGCCGCACGACTGGGCAGCGGGCCGCGATCCTCAGCTCGACACCGCCGTCCGGCTGGCGTTGCAGGCGCTGGAGGGGCGCACGCCCGCCGCTCCGCCCACCGTCTGACCAGGCGATTTCGCGATCACTCCTGAGCACACGTTCTCCACGCTCACTGCCGGTCCTTTCGCCGGGTGCCGGGCCCAATGTCATCGTGCTTCTTGCCCGGCTTCTTGCCTGACAGCCCTCGTGGGAGGTACCGACCGAGCCTTCTCCTCCCGTTCATCGCTTTGCAGATGGCTTGTTGCCGCAAGGGTGCTGGTGCTCGGGAACTTCCATGCCGGCCAGCACGGCTGCGTTCTCCCTTACCCCAGATATCCGGATCTCGCGGGCCAGCCACTCGCCGATAGACGCACCGCGTGCCAGGTGGGCGGCGACAGCCTGCCGGGCGCTCGCGAGAGCGTCCAGAGAAAA
>DATGVY010000133.1:0-1916 GCA_035299845.1 Streptosporangiaceae bacterium | reverse complement strand
TTCCAGGGGTACCAGGAAGTGCTGGCCTCCGAACCCGACCTGCCGGTGCCCGCGGCGCCGGTCCGGCCCGGTCCGCTCCGGTACGGAATCGAACTCGACGACGTCTGGTTCCGGTACGGCCCCGGCGAGCCATGGGTGCTGCGCGGGCTGAGCTGTTTCATCCCGCACGGCCAGGCCGTGGCACTCGTCGGCAAGAACGGCTCCGGCAAGAGCACGCTGGTCAAGCTGCTCTGCCGGTTCTATGACCCGGATCGTGGCAGCATCCGCTGGGACGGCGTTGATCTGCGGGACCTGGACGTCGACGCGCTCCGGGACCGGATCAGCGCGGTGTTCCAGGATTACATGACCTACGAGCTCAGCGCGGCGGAGAACATCGCGGTTGGCGACCTCGGGCTTGCGGATCAGCCGGCCGCCCTCGTCGCCGCGGCGGAACAGGCTGGCATCGACGCGACGCTCGCCGCGCTGCCCTGGGGCTACCAGACGCTGCTGACCCGGAACTACTTCGATCTCTCCGACACGGAGGACCCGCGCACTGGCGTGCTGCTGTCCGGCGGGCAGCAGCAGCGGGTAGCACTTGCCCGCGCGTTCCTGCGCGGCGGCAGGGACCTGATGATCCTCGACGAGCCGAGCTCCGGGCTGGACCCGGAAGCGGAGCGCTGGATCCACACGACGCTGGCCGCGACGCGCACGGGCCGGGCCAGCGTGCTGATCTCGCACCGGCTGAACGCCGTCCGCGACGCCGGCCACATCCTGGTGCTTTCCGACGGCGCCGTCCGTGAGCAGGGCGATCACGACACGTTGATGGCACGGCAGGGCCTGTACGCCCGGCTGTTCACCATGCAAGCGCAGGGGTACTCGGCGGTGCCCGCGACCATGGCGGCCGCCGATGGCTGAGCTGGTGATAGCGGCATTGATGACGGCCGTCGTGACCTACGGGATGTCCGCCACCACGAAGCTGCGGAGCGGGCAGGCCTACCGTGCCTTCCGCGCCGGGCTCGCCGCCACGGCACTGGTCAGCCGCCCGCTGACCGGGCCGGTGGCCGCCGCGCTGGCCGGCGCCGAGGTGGCGGTGGCTGGCCTGTGCGCGACGGCGCTGACTATGACCTTCTTGTCGCGCCAGGGAGGGCTGGCCGGGCCCGCCCTGACCGTTGCTGCCCTGGCCGCCGCGGCGGCACTGACCGCTGTGCTGACCGCCGGAGTGGCGGTGGCCGTGCGCCGCGGCGTGGCCGCGCCGTGCGCGTGCTTCGGCTCGGGCGGCCGCGCTCCGCTCAGCGGCGTGCACCTGACGCGCAACGCGTGCCTGCTCGCCGTCCTCGCGGCCGGGGCGGCCGGCGCCGAGATCGAGCGCTGGCAGCCAGGCCCGGCAGCGGCGGCGCTGGCCGCCGCGGCCGGAGGCGTGTCCGCCCTGCTGCTCACCCGCCTCGACGACCTGACCGCGCTGTTCGGCACGGCGGCACGGTAATGCTGAGCGCCGCCGCATGTCTGAGCGTGACGGCCGGCCTGGCCGTGACCGCGTTCGGCGTCTTCCTGGTGCGGCGCCGGCTGGCCGTCGTCGAGGTCGCCGGTCCCAGCATGCAGCCCGCCCTGTCCTCGGGGGACCGGGTGCTGGTCCGCCGGGCCAGGATGAGCGAGCTGCGATCCGGGCTGGTCGTCGTCGTGGAGAGGCCGCGGCCGGGCGGCGGCTGGGCCGGCGCGCCGCCGAGCTGGCCGCCTGGGCAACGGGAGTGGCTGATCAAACGGGTCGCCGCTCTCCCGGGCGACCGCAGGCCAGCTGATGTTCCGCCGCCAGGCTCGGACCCCGATGACGCGGTGGTGCCGCGGGGAATGTTCGTGGTGCTCGGCGACAACGCCGCGTGGAGCCATGACTCCCGGGTGATCGGCTGCGTTCCGGCGGAGCGGCTGCTCGGCATCATGAT
>DATGVY010000132.1:0-4483 GCA_035299845.1 Streptosporangiaceae bacterium | reverse complement strand
TACGCAGGTGACCATCAGCCTGCGCCGGCATGCCGGCGGCAGCGCCGCGATCGCCGCATCGAGGACCTTGACGTGGTCGCCGGCGGTGTTGGAGCCGGCTGAGCCGGGACGCGGCATCCCGGCCAGCGGCTCGCCCGTATTGTCGCAGTACGCCAGCAGCGGATGCAGGCCTTCTCTGAACTAAATGATCATGGAATTCCCGTGTCCGTGCGGTGCCGTGAGCTGCGGTAAGGCGGACAGCGGTCAGGTTTGCTGCCGGACGGGGAGGACCGCCGGGGCGGCGATGGTCCGGCTGGCGGTGTGGGTGAAGGCCGGCATGCCGAGGTCCACGGCGGTGGCCTGGCGGGCGGCGAGTTCGTCCATCTGGGTGAGCTTGGCGGTCGCGGCGGCGAGGCTGACTTTGAGTCCTTCGATTTCGCCGGCCCAGGCGTGATGCTGGGCCTCGGCGATGCGGTCGCGCAGGTTGTCGCGGATGCCGGCGAGGCGGGGCCGCTGGGCTGGGTCGGGCCGCAGGAGGGAACAGCGGATGCAGCTGTGCTCGTGGATGCAGCCGGTCCCGTAGGCGCGGCCGCAGTCGCCGAGCGCGACCCGGCGGCGCTCGAAATGGCCGAGGAACTCCTCCCATTCGGCGTCGGTGGGGGTGCGGTATTCCTGGCTGGGGCGCAGGGCCCGGCGGCGGGCGATGAATGCCCGGTGGCCGTTGATGACTTCTTCAGGGTAGACGGCCTTGTATCCCATCGTGGTGTTGATGTCGCGGTGGCCGGCGACGAGCTGCGCGATGTGCGGCGGCATCCCGTGCATGATCGCGTCGGTGATGAGCAGCCTGCGGAAATCGTGGGGCGCGAACCGGAGTGGCTGGCCGGCGGCGTCGGTGAGCCCGGTGCGGGCTAGGGCGATGTCGAGCAGCTGCCGAATGGCCTGGGCGGTGACCGGGCTGTTTTCTGCGCGCAGGCGGCGCTGGAACAGCAGCGGCATCGGCGGGTTCCACTGGCGCTCGTTGTCGTCATAGGCGACCACCAGGGGAACGGAATCCCCGGCGCCTCGGATCCGGCTGATGATGGCGCTGAGCACGTCGGCCAGCTCGGGGCTGATGACCAGCAGCCGCTCGGTGTCAGTCTTGGACGGCGCGATCTGCAGCAGCGGGATCAGCTCGCCGGTGGCGGGCAGCCGGTACTGCACCAGGCTGTGGTGCGACAGCTCGGTCAGTTCCTCGATGCGGATGCCGGAGTGCCGCAGGACCTCCACCGCGGCCCAGGCCCAGAACCCGCGATGTTCTTCGAGGGTGAGGTCGCGGCGCTTCCCGGTGCCGGGCTCATCAGCCCAGACTCGTGCGCTTGCCTTGCTGGACATCACTGAGCGGCGCAGGGTCTGCCCGCCGGCGGTGAAGTCCTCGCCCGGGCTGGCGGCGGACGCGGCCGCGAGCCGGGCCGCCGAGGCTGCGCGCTCCTCGCTAACGGACGCCGCGAGCACGGGCAGGGCGGGCAGGCGCTCACGGGTCCGCTGGTCCATGCGCGCCTTGCGGCGTGCGAGCTCTTTGGCGTGCGGGACCTCGCCGTCCCGGATCGGGCAGGGCGCGGCCCACGGCGCCCACCGGGCCGGATCGTCGGCCGCCCACTGGGCGATGTCAAGGTAGAACGCCCGGACGGTGAACAACGCACCGGCCGCGGCCGTCCGGGGCGCGCTGGTCTCGACGGCGTCCCCGGCTGCGGTCACCGACCTTGTCGTCTTCACCAGGATCCGCTGTTTCCAGCCGGCGGCCACCTCGGGTGCCAGCCGCAGCGAGTCGATCCCGGGATGGTGGCGCTCGAGGTCCCGCCAGAACAGCTTGCCCAGGACATGCGCCATGCTCCGCAGGGTGGCGTGGTCAACTGTGAGCTGCTGCTCGCGCAGGTAATCCACGATCAGGTCATGGACTGGGCGGCAGGCGATGGCATACCGGCTGAGCATCTGACCCGGGCTCAGCTGCCCTTGGGTGATGAACATCCTGGAGGTGGCGGGGGCGCCGGCCGGGAACGCGCCCGTGCGGCGGAGCAGCTGGTAGAAGTACATGCCCCGGCTGCGGCTGCCGCCGATGTCATCGGCCAGGCGGCACAGTTCCACGCAGTCCCCGGCGGTGATGTCGCTCGCGAGTCCTCCCTTGGCCGCCATGATGACGGCGATCCGGCGCAGGGACAGGTCACGAGTGACGGAACTTGCCTGCTCGGTCTCGCACAGTCGCCTGAGCCGGGCGAACGCGTCCGGATCCCGGACCCGGCCCATCGCGGCGGCCATGCTCTGCAAGCCGCTGGAGGCCAGCAGCCAAGGCATGCCCGGGCGGATCACGTCCCCGCAGATCAGTAGCAGCAGCCCGGCGCCCAGGCCGTAACCCGGCCGGCTCCCGGCGCGGGTCAGTCCTGCTCCGGCCAGCCACCGATCGGGAAGCTCCCGCCACGGGCTGGAATCCTCAGCTCCCGAGACGATCCAGCGGTCTTGCCAGGTCTGACCGGGCTGGCTGCCCAGCCAGTCCAGCATCCGCTTCAGGCCGCGGCGGCGTTGCGCCTGGCCGGCCGGGTTGTCCAACGTGAACGGCGGGGCGAGCAGCCGGGTGAGTACCTGCTCGCGTGGCTGCCTGGTCGCGGGCCAGCCGATAGCCGCGGGGCGTGGCGGGAACAGCCGCATCACCTGCGCGGCATCCGGTGCCGTCGCCCGGCCCGGCAAGCGCGTCAGCACCAGCGATCCGGCGGGATCGGGCCCGGTCACGTGACATCCCCGAACAAGACCTTCAGCGATTCGGGCCGGTAGCCGGATGACAGAACATCCCGGTCCCCGCCTTCGGGCATCACCTCCGGCGCTGCCCGGCGAGCGTGGAAAGCGGCCACGCTGGCGATGACGTCGCCGGGCAGCGGCGTCACGTACTTCTGGGTCGTGCTCAGCCGGGCGTGGCCAAGCACCCATTGCACGTCGGTCAGCGGCATCGCCGGGTCGCGGGCCATCCGCGAAGCCGCGGTATGGCGAAGATCATGAAGCGTCCAGTTCGCTCCCAGCACCGCGCTGGCCCGGGTGAACATGCGATGAGCGGCGTGATAGGTCAGCGGCCGGAACGGGCGCCGCAGCGTCCACCACAACGGCTGATCCAGGCCGCCCGGCGCCAGGCCCTGCATCTGCGCCTGATACAAGCGCAGCCACACGAACGCGTCCGGGGACGCCGGAAGCTGCTGCATCAGCCGCGTCCCCTTCCGGATCACCGTGATCAGCTGCTGTCCGGCGTCGGCGTCCCCGACGGTAGCCCCGAGCAGCTCAGCGGCCCGCGCGCCCGTCGAAACCCAGAACGCGACGAGGGCCCGGTCGCGATGCGAGGTGAGCCTGGCAAACAGCTCGCTGAACCGCTCATCGGGGATGCCGCGCGGGATCCGGCGGACCAGCCGGGGCCGGAACAGGCCGGACCGCTCGTCGCGGTGGGCGGTCATCGGGTTGTGATGCGCGCCCGCGCGGCCGACCTGGCGCCGCCGATCCAGCGGGAACGGATTCACCATCGGGCCCGACCCGGCCTCGAGGTGGAAATCGTAGAACTGCCTCAGCACGCTCTCGCAATGCGCGGCGGTCGACGCGGCATAACGACCGCCTGGCCCCGGCTTGCCGGTCACCGGATTCGCTGCCCGCCGCTTCGGCACCGCCGAGGCAATGCCAGCAGCCGCCTCACCGGCGGACCCGCCCCGTCCGGTCCTGCGGCGAGGGCCGCCGGGCTTGGCTGCGATCTGGATCCACCGGCAGAAGTCACGAGCCTCGCTGCGGGTCGCCTGATCCCACGGCACCCCGATCGCCCAGCAGAACCGGAACCACCGCAGCAGGTCCATCCCATAAGACCGCTGCGTCGCCGCGGTCCGCCCAGCAGCCTGCAGGTCTCTCAGGTAAACCGTGACGGGCCCGACAACCTCACCCCACGGATCGACCAGCCAATACGGATCCCATGGACCGTCCGTCGCCTGAAGGAAACCAGTCCGCGGCACGACGAGGCCCGCCATATCCCGATGAAGATCGTCTTGTCCGGTCACGATCAGGGACCGTAACGGTGCCAGGAAGAAGCCATTCCCTGAACTGCGAAAACAACTCCGGTAGTTCAGTCAACAGGCCATACCCCTTGAAGTTCGCCTCGGCGCCTTCCTTGTCGAACTCGCACAGGTTCGCGTCAAGGTGTGCAAGGCGGCGCCTGCAGCGCACGGGTTGGCTGGCGGCCGATGCCGGGGGTGCGCTCGAGGCGGTCGCTGTCGACGTTGCCGGCGAGGTAGCGGACGAGCCCGGCGTCGCACATGCCGAGGGCGGTGGCGGCCAGCTTGGGATCGAGGTCGGTGACGAGCTGGGAGACCCGGGTCTGGCGGCAGAGGGCGGGGGTGGTGCCCGCGCGCCTGAGGACCCTGGTGAGGTAGCTCTGGTGCGCGGGGCTGTCGCCGGTGCGGGTGGCCATGGTGACGATCACATGCGGGTTGAGCGTGCGCAGGGCCTCGCG
>DATGVY010000131.1:0-3106 GCA_035299845.1 Streptosporangiaceae bacterium | reverse complement strand
CCGCCATGCGGCCTCGGCTTCTCCCATCGGGGTGGAGGGCGGGGCCTGGGTGAAGGGCCAGATTTCCTCGGCGATGGCGCGCCAGTTGGCGGTGGCGGTGAGCTCGCCGAGGACGGCGAACAGGCCGAGGTTGATGCGCTGCAGGATGACGTAGGAGCGGGGGATGCTGACGTAGGCGGCGACCGGGCTGCGCAGGTCGAAGAACCGGCGCACGACGGCGGCGGCGTAGTCGCCGGTGATGGTCAGCCGTGCGGGCTCGCGGATGGTCTGGTAGAAGACGGCCAGGTGCTCGATGATGGTCTCGGTGCTGAGCGGCGCGCCGGGGCGCAGGAAGCCGGCGTTTTCCAGGCTGCGGCGGAACGCTTCGGGGTCGTGCTGGACGCACAGGGTGCGGGCCATCTGCAGGAGCGGCTGCAGCTCGGCCGGGGTGAAGTGCTTGACCAGCCCGAAGTCCAGGAAGGTGACCTGGCCGGCGCGGTGGAACAGGTAGTTGCCCGGGTGCGGGTCGCCGTTGAACGCGTGCACCTCGTACAGGCTGCGGAAGACGAAGCGGTAGATCGTCTCGGCGGCCAGGTCGCGCTCGGCCTGCGGCCAGCGGGCCAGCTCGGCGAACCGGGCGCCGCCGGACAGCTCGGTCGTGATCAGGCGCCGGGTGGACAGCTCGCCGAGGACCGCCGGGATGTGAATCGTCGGATGGCCATCGAAGTAGGCGGCCATGAGCTGCTGGCTGGCGGCCTCGCGGCGGTAGTCCAGCTCCTCGGTGACGCGGTCGCGCAGCTCGGCCAGCAGCGCGCCGGCGTCCTGGGCCGGCGCGGTGATCTTCAGCATCCGGCGCAGCAGCGCGACGTTGCCCAGGTCGGCGGCGATGGTCTCGGCGATGCCCGGGTACTGCACCTTGACCGCGACCGCGCGGCCGTCGCGGGTGACCGCGCGGTGCACCTGCCCGATCGACGCGGCGGCGATGGGCTGCGGATCCCAGCGGGCGAACGCGCGCCCCGGCGGGACGCCGAGCTCCTCCTCGACCACCCGCGCGGCCAGCTCACCGCTCATCGGGGGGACGCTGTCCTGCAGGCGGCTGAGGGTGCGGCGGACCGCCGGCGACAGCCCGTCGTCGACGTAGCTGGCCATCTGGCCGATCTTCATCAGCACGCCCTTCATCGCCCCCAGGGTGCCGGCGACGTCCTCCGCGGTCTGCAGGGCCAGGTCAGTCCGCAGCAGCTGGCGCTGCTCCCCCGCAGCCGCGAACAGCCGCGGCGCGCTCGCCGCGTAGCGGACCCCGCCGCGCACGAAGAGCTGGAGTGCCGCAAGCCCGCGATCGTACCGCAGCCGTCCGAGTCGGCGGCGCAGCAGGACCAGGGTCAGGGCCGCGGCCGCGCCGCCGATCGTTACCGTGGTGAGGAGCCTCCTGGACTTCATGCGGGCCGGGCCGTGCGCATCCGCAGGGTGATCCGCTGCCGCGCCTCGAGCACGCCGGGCTCGCCGAGGAACACGGCATCCAGGACGCCAAGCGCCTGCCGGATCTCCGTCCGGCGGCCGGGTGTCAGGGGTTGTGGCGCGCCGTAGCCGTACATCTCCCGCGCCCACTCCGGGAGCAAGGCGATCGCGGCGTCGCGGACGTCCTGCCAGATCTCGGCGATGTCATCGTCCAGGCCCGGCGGATCGAGCAGGTAGGCCATCGACTCCCTGGCCGCTGGCGTGCAGCGCAACTCAGGCCGGACCGACGCGACGTGCCGTTCGAGATCCGCGACGCTCGACGGGGCCAGAGTTCCGGGCACGCCGACGAGCTCGGCCGCGACCATCATCTCCGCGACGTAGCGATCACTGTCCAGCGCCGAGAGCGGCGTCCCGAACGCCCAGCCGGCAGCCAGGCTGGACTGGACCAGGGCGACGTGCACCCACAGCAGCAGCGCCGGGTCTCCCGCCGCGTACGGGCGGCCGGTCACCGCGTCCACGCCGCGGACATGATCATGGATCCGCCGCACCCGGGCCGCGGCCCGCACGGCCTTGGCCTGCTCACCGAAGGTGACAGTGGCGAGGAACGCCGAGGTGGCAGCGAGCCTGCCGACGGGATCCCGCCGCCAGTCGCTGTGCTGATCGACACCGGCCATCGCCAGCGGATGCAGCGCCTGCATCAGCAGCGACCGCAACCCCGCAACCGGCGAGGCCAGGTCAGTGCTCACCCGCCACGTGACGCTGGCAGGCCCGAAAAAGCCATCGTCCGCGGCGTCTTCCGGCACACCGGACACATACGCAGCTGCCGAGCGCTCAACCAGACCGGTCGCGGCCGCATACAGATCCGCCGTCACCGCGGCACTCCTGGTACGCGGCCGGGTCCCCTAGACTCAGGGCGCCGACGGCCGGTAACAATGCAGAAGGTCCTGCCAGCCAAACTAACCAGCTCCTTCTCAGGCTCCGCGGCGCGACTCGATCGTCGTCGCCACTGTCGAGCGTGTCCGAACTTGGCCGACGATTCTCAGTCGGCTTGTCTACTAACACGGATAGCAGGTAGCAGCCGTTCATCGTGGGGCAGCTGACAATAAGAAACGCGCAACGGCGCGGTGGCGATCCGTCTCACGCCGGACCATTGACGCCTGCCCGGATCAGAGGCTGCCGTTCGTCTGGCATCCGCATGCCGCCCCGGCAGGGCCCTCGTTCATATGCCTGGCCCGGTGGCGGCTGAGCATGTCATGGCAGTGCGATGGCTGAGGGCAGGGCGTTGGTGGCTGGTTACTCACTCGTGCCGAGTGCCGCGGCTGGTGATGGCCGTGCGGGCAGATGGCGCCGCGCTACCCGGCGGAGGGTGTCCCTGGCCGGGTCTCCGCCAGGATCGCAAGTCTTTGCAGCGTGGCTGCCGGCGGCTGTCCCGTTGCGTCATGCACCTCGTGAAGCAGCAGCTGGGAGACGACGTGCAAGCCTGCGATGAGGTCGCCCAGGGCCGCCGGGTCCTCCGGGATCAGGGCCCACACGGCTCACGCCTCCAGCTCGGGCGAGTCGAGACTCGCGGTGAGAAGCCCGATCGCCAGCTGCATGCCGCCGGCCATCGCCTGGCCGCCATCGGCGCCCGCCCCTGGCGTGTGGCGGGCCGGCCCGCGGTCCCTGCGGCGCG
>DATGVY010000130.1:0-13761 GCA_035299845.1 Streptosporangiaceae bacterium | reverse complement strand
CCAGTGAGACCCGCCGGCCGGGCTGGCCGAGCGCCTGAAGCGAGAAGCTCCTGGCGACGGGCGGCGTGCGCGGCCCGGCGGCACCGGTCCCGGTCAGTGAGATGACCGCGAGCGCGGCGATTGCCAGCGCGGCGGCGATGCAGGCGATCCTGGTCGTGCGGCTCGTGCGGCGCAGCCTGCTCAAGCCCCGTGGCCGGCCTGTCCGCTCGGGCCCGGCGGCGGGCTGGCCGTCCAGCGCTGTGGACTGGTCGCTCATCGCGGGGTCCAGCTTTCGAGCGGCTCTCTCGCCTGCGCGGGAGCGGGAACGCCGGCCGGGCCTTCGCCCGCGGCCGTCATCGCGGGGAGCATGAGTTCGAACTTACTGCCCGCGCCCACTGCGCTGCGCACCCGGACCTCGCCGTGGTGACCGCGTGCGATCGAGCGGACCAGCGCCAGGCCTAGCCCGGTGCCGCCGGGTATGCCGATGTCCGTTCCGGTCCTGAACCGGTCGAAGATGTGCGCGAGTTCGTCGTGCGGGATGCCCGTACCTCCGTCCTCGATGACGATGCGCGCGAACGCCATGTGGTCGCTGCGGCCGGCTGACAGCCTGATCAGCTGATCAGGGCCGGTGTGCTGAACGGCATTCTCCAGCAGTGCGTCCTCGGCGAGCCCGAGGCGCTCCCGGTCGGCCTGCACGATAACGGGCGCAAGCTGCCCGAGCCGCCAGTCTCGCCGTGCCGTTGGCCGCCAGCGCAGGAACGCCTCGCTGGTGAGCTCGTCGAGCGCAACCGGCTCGGGATGCAGGAAGTCCGGATTCTCGGCCGCGGCGATGACCAGCAGCCGCTCGCCGAGGCCCCTGAGCCGGGTCAGCTCGCCGGCGATTGCGTGAATATCACGCTGCTCCTGGCCGGCCAGTTCACGCGCCAGCAACTCGGCGTGCCCGAGTGCGATCGTGCTTGGGGTCCTGAGCTGAGGCGAGGCATCTTGCCGGAACCTGCGCTGCGTCGCGAGCAGCCGGGCATTCTCCTGGCTGACCTGGGACCGCTCGGCGTCAGCAGCAAGCCGCCGGTGCGCGTGCCACACCACCACCCAGAACATGGCCGCCATCAGCGGCACCTCGGTCAGCCCGGCAGCTGGCTCGGTATGGCGCCAGACGTCGGCGCCGATGGCGGCCAAGGTGGTCAGGCTCACCACGGCGAGCACCCAGAGCGCCTGCCTGGCCGGCCAGACCCGGAAGCAGCAGAGCAGCGTGGCGCTGGCCCAGATGAGGTGGAAAGGGATCGTCTCCCACCGCTGGAAGATCAAGATGGCGGCCAGGTTCAGCAGCGAGAACCCGGCCCAGGCCAGGTCGAGCCAGCCGGGCCAGAACGGCCATCGGTCGCACGGCCGCAGGCCGCGGGCCGTCACGGCCGCCGCGGCCTGCTGTCCTGGCCGCCATTCCCTCTCCAGCCGGCCCAGCTGGGGAAAGGTGATCCGGTCAGAAAGCGGCCAGCTGATAGCCCTCACCACGCACCGTCTTTATCAGTTCGAACCCGAGCTTCGAGCGGAGCCGCCGCACGCAGACATCAACGACATTGGAGCCGGGGTCGAATTCGAGTCCCCACACCGAGGCCAGCAGCTGGCCCTTGGGCACCGACCGGCCTGGGTGCTCCATCAGTTCCCTGAGCAGCAGGAATTCCAGGCGGGTCAGGGGCACCGGGCCAGTGCCGATATTGGCCTGCAGCCGCCCTATGTCTAGCTCAAGCTCGCCTGCCCTGATCACTTCGCCCGGCTGGTGACCGTCGGCGCGCAGCCGCGCGCGAACCCGGGCCAGCAGCTCGGCCAGCGAGAACGGCTTCGTCAGGTAATCCTGCGCGCCAAGCTCGAGGCAGGCCACCTTGGTCGCGACGTCGTCGAGGCAGGACAGCACGAGGACCGCCTGGTCGGGATGCCGGCGCATGATCTCGGTCAGCACCGCCCGCCCGTCCATGCCAGGCATGATCAGGTCGAGGATGATCAGGTCGTGGCTGCCGCCAGCGGCCTGCTGAAGCGCGCTGGCGCCATCGCAGGCGAAATCGATTGCAAACCCGGCCGCTGAGAGCGCGCGACTGACGAATTCTCGTATTCTCGGCTCGTCGTCCACGAGCAGAATGCGTGATCCGGCTGAGCGATAGGCCGGCTGATCTCTGATCATCGCGGGCACTTCACTTCGCATCGGCCACGTCAGCGGGGTGTGGCAACCGAATCCGCCGCTCGGCGCGCAGTAGGCGCTCAGCAGAGGATCTACTCCATCAGGCCGCCTGGGTCAAGCGTGACGACTGAGTGCAAGCCATTGCATTGCGTGGCAGCGGCATCGCCACCCCGCTCAATCACGCTGAATATCACTCAGTGTTCTAGGGTAAGCACTTAACGTGACTGCCAGGCTCGGCTGGGATGGCCGATCCGGACTGACCGCCGCCGTAGAGCGCGCAGACCATGACAATTTCGTCATTCACGGCTCAGGTCATTGCCGGTCCCCGGCCGTGATCGCAGGATCGGAAGCGTCCAAAACTTCTGGTTCAGGGGCTGCGCAGGGCGCGCGGCCCCGCTCATGATGCTCGCCCGCGAAGAAGCGAGGTGGTGACCGGTGTCCGTCTCGGCCCGGGCCGTGACCCTGCTCGTGGCGTTCCTGGCAGTGGTCGCGGGCGCGTTTTTCATCGTCATCCATTACCTGCTCGGCGGCCCGCCCACGGTGGACTACACGTCGAGTGCCTCCGGCGGCCAGGTGAACGTCACCATGCAGACCGATGCGTCGTCGAACCCGCAGGCGGTGGCTGACCATCCAACGTGGGTTAGCTACTTCATCAAGAGCCCGCAGACCGGGGCCTGGCTGCACACCACGCTGTTCACGGTGCCCGCGCACACTCGGGTGAATGTGACGATCCTCGGCTACGACGGATCTACCCCGATCCGCAACCAGGTCTGGGGTCACGTCACCGGCACCATCGGCGATGTCGCCTACTACGGTGGCAAGCCGGTGCAGGTGGTTAACGGGTGGAACGGCCCGTACCTGATTCAGCACACCTTCGCGATCCCGGCCCTCGGCGTCAGCGTGCCGGTCGAGGCGGGACCGGGCACCTGCCTGACCGGCCCGTGCACGAACAAGGCCCACTCGACCACCACGTTCAGCTTCATGTCGCCGTCAGCGGGCACCTACCGCTGGCAGTGCTTCATCCCATGTGGTCTCTCGTTCCTCTACGGCAATGGCGGTCCCATGTCGACGATCGGTTACATGAGCGGCAACATGCAGGTGGTGGGCTGATGGCCGCCGACGCAGCGCCCTCGCCCGCAGCGACCGGCGCCGCCGAGCCGCGGCATGGGCTGCGGATCTTCCTCATCTGGCTGGTCGCCTCCGCGATCGCCGATCCGCTGCTCTGGTTCGTGCTCGGGCCGCACATGCCGCCGGGCGCAATGACCGACGCCGCGGCCAGCCAGCAGGTCGACCTCAACGTGATGGCGGTCATGTCGGCCCCGGTGACGATCTTCGTGATCATCTACTTCATCTATGCGCTGGTGGTCTGGCGCCACCGCGAGGGGGACGACGAAGACGGTCCGGCCATCCACGGAAACGCCCGCATCTCGGCCCTGTGGATCGGCGGCACCGCGGTGATAGTGCTGTCGCTGTTCGTGTACGGCACGGTCCGGCTGATCAGCCCGCCGGGCGCAGGCGGCGGCGAGGGAAACACCCCGGTCTGGCGGCCGGCCGGCGCGCCGGCGGCCGCCGCGCTGGCGGCGCAGACGTCTGCCTGGCAGCCCGGAAGCGTGCTGCAGGTGCAGGTGATCGCACAGCAGTGGTGGTTCACCTACCGGTACCCGCAGCTCGGCGGCTTCGAGACCACCCACCTGATGCTGCCGGTCGGCCAGGAGATCCAGTTCAACGTGACATCGCTGGACGTCATCCACAGCTTCTGGGCCTACCAGCTCGGCGTCAAGGCCGACGCGAACCCGCAGCTGAACAACGTCGCCTACGTCAAGACCGAGCACACCGGCTCCGTCGTCGTGCGGTGCTCCGAGCTGTGCGGGCTCTGGCACGGCGCGATGTTCGACTACGGCAAGGTCATGCCGCTGGCCCAGTTCCAGGCCTGGGCGGCATCGACCAGGACGCAGCTCGTAGCTCTCACTACGGAGCTGCCCCCGTACGCGCTGACCTACGACGCCAACGCGGTCAAGCAGCTCGGCAAGGCGTTCCATCAGGCGGGGCTGTTCGGCGCCGGCGGCGGCTACTACGGCCCGCAGTACCCGGTGTCGCCATGAGCCGCCGAACCAGTCCCCAGCGTTCGCTTCCCGATCGCAGCGCGAAGGAGTGACGTAATGGCCATCGAGATCCAGCCGGAGAAGGCGCAGGAGCCCGGCGGGCGAGGTCCAGGCAGGCCGCGGGCCGCAGGCCCGTGGTGGATGCGCCCGGGGGTCCACACCGGGATCATCGGCGGCGCCGTCGGCTACCTGATCGGCCACTGGCTCGGGGATTTCCTCGCCAGCGGCTATTCCCAGGTGCAGAACAACGGCCAGAACGACATGGCCCTCGTCCTCGGCTACGCGCTCGGCGTCGTCGGCTGGCTGGCCGGCCTCGGCGTGTTCAACGACCTGCTGCGGCAGATGGCCGGGCGCCCGGTGCGCACCGCCGAGGAGGAGGCCGCCGAGGATGGTGGCGTGGCGAGGTACTTCCGGTACACGCTCGACCACAAGGTGGTCGGCATCCAGTACCTGGTCGGCATGATCGGCTACTTCCTGGCCGGCGGGCTGTTCGCGATGGCCATCCGCACCGAGCTGCTGTCGCCGAGCCACCACGTGTTCAGCGCGCAGATCTACCTGATGCTGGTCGGCGAGCACGGCACGATGATGATCATGATGATGTCGTCGATCATCCTCGGGCCGTTCGGCAACTACTTCGTGCCGCTGATGATCGGCTCGAAGCGGGTCGCGTTCCCGCGGATCGAGGCGCTGTCGTTCTGGCTCACCCCGGCGGCCTTCATCATCCTGCTGTCCGGCGTCATGTTCACCGGGTTCCCCACCGGGTGGACCGGCTACGCCCCGCTGAGCGTGCAGGCCGGCTACGGCCAGGACTCCTACGCGGTGGCGTTCGGCCTGATGGGGATCTCGCTGATCCTGGCCGGCTTCAACATCATCGTGACGGTCATCTGCCACCGGGCGCCCGGGATGCGGTGGAGCCGGCTGCCGATCTTCGTCTGGGCGATGTTCACCACCGCGCTGCTGATGGTGCTGGCCGCGCCGGTGCTGGTCGGCGGGATGTACATGCTGATCACCGACCGGACGGTGCAGACCGCGTTCTTCACCGACGACCTCGGCGGGAGCAGCTACCTGTGGCAGAACCTGTTCTGGTTCTTCGGCCATCCCGAGGTGTACATCCTCGCGCTGCCCGGCTTCGGCATCGTGCTGGAGATCATCCCGGTGTTCTGCAGGAAGCCGCTGTTCGGCTACCGGATCGCCGCGGCGGGCATGGTCGGGGTCACGCTGCTCAGCTTCTTCGTCTGGCAGCATCACCTGTTCATGAGCGGGATCAACCCGGACATGCGGCCGCTGTACATGCTTACCACCGAGCTCATCTCGATCCCGACCGGGTTCATCTTCCTGGTCGCGATGGGCACGTTCTGGAAGGCGAAGATCAGGTTCACGGTGCCGATGCTGTTCGCGCTCGCCTTCTTCTTCAACTTCCTGATCGGCGGGATCACCGGGGTGTTCCTGTCCGACGTGCCGGCCGACGTCACCGAGCACGGCACGTTCTTCTCGATGGCGCACTTCCATTACACGATCATGGGCGGGCTGATCTTCGCGTTCATGGCCGGCATCTACTACTGGCTGCCGAAGATGACGGGGATCAAGCTGAACGAGCGGCTGGGCAAGATCCACTTCTGGACGATGTTCATCTTCTTCAACTCGACGTTCATGCCGCTGTTCGCCGTCGGCCTGCTCGGCCAGCCGCGCCGGGTGTTCGAGTACGCGCGCAACGTGCACGCGCTCAACGACTGGGTGTCGATCTCGGCGTTCTGCCTCGGCGGCTCCATCCTGATCTTTCTGATCAACTTCGTCTGGTCGACGGTCTTCTGGCGGGAACGGGAGGCGGGCAACCCGTGGCGGTCGCGCAGCCTGGAGTGGCAGGTGCCGTCGCCGCCGCCGGCCCACAACTTCGAGCACGTTCCCGTCGTGCTGTCCGGCCCGTATGAGTACGGGGCCAAGGACGCGCAGCCGATGGCGGACCTGCACCCGCCGGTCGGCGTGGTCAGTGCGGCCTACGCGGGCGCAGGACTGGAGGCATAGACGATGGCGAGCCAAGTACCCGCAGCACCGGATGTGGCCAGGGAAGCCGAGGAGGCTGGCTTCTATCACGAGGCCGCGCTGAACGCGGCGTGGACCGGAACCCGGCTGGCGATCGGCGCCCTGATGTTCCTGTTCGCCGCGTTCGCGTTCGCGTACTTCTACCTGCGGTCGCTGAACTCGCATCAGATGTGGCATCCGGCGGGCTTCAAGGGCCCGCAGCAGTGGGCCGGCGCGGTCGTCATGGGGCTGATCGTGGTCAGCGCCGCCGTGCAGACGGCGGCCTTGCAGCGGATCAAGGCCGGGACCAAGTCCGCCTGGCAGGCGGGCGCGGTGGTCGCGCTCGTGCTCGGACTGGCGGCCGTCGGCCTGCAGGTCTGGCAGTTGCTGAACCTGCCGTTCCAGCCGGCCCAGGCGGGCTTCGCCAGCGTGTTCACCGGGTTCTATCCGGTGTTCGTGGCCGTAGTGCTCGCCGCGATGATCTGGCTGGAGATCCTGATCATGCGAGCGCGGCCGATCCCGGCGATTTCCTTCGTGGAGCAGCCGCCCACCTATACCGAAGCGTTCGCCGTGCAGCGCTTCCAGGCGGCGCTGAGCGCGTTCACTACGGTGTGGAACTATCTAGCTGTGATCGCGATCTTCTTCTGGGTCCTGTTCTACCTGACGGCCTGAGCGGAAAGGAGCGGCTCGCCCGGACGGCGCAGTCAGCCAGCCGGAGGCCACCACCTCCATGAACTATGTCGTCTCGCACTGGTCGGCCGCCTGGCCCGTTCTGGTCTGCTACGCGGCGATCACCGCCGTGCATCTGACCGGGCTGCGCCGTCTCACGGTCGCGGGCTGGACGCCGCGGGATGCGCTGGCGAGCGACCAGGCGAAGGGGCGGCGCCGCGAGGCAGTGATCTTCCACCTTGGCCTGCTCACCGCGTGCCTGGCGCTGGTCTCCCCGATCGTCTACTGGTCCGGGAAATACATCTGGGTGCGCTCGGTCCAGGACCTGGCTCTCGGCGTGGTCGCCCCCTCGCTGATCGTTCTCGGCGCGCCATGGCTTGCGCTGCGGCAGGGTCTGCCCCGGGCCCCGGCGCAGCGCCCGGATGACGAGCCGGTGCTGGGTAACGGGCACGCCGCGGTCGTCCGGGTTCGCTGGTGGCTGGCATGGCCGGTTGGCGTCACAGCGGCGTTCAATATCGTCTGGCTGGGCTGGCACGTGCCCGCGCTCTACGATCTCACGGTCAGGGATGCGGTGGCAGGTTACGCCGAATCCGTCATGTTCCTTGGAGCGGGAATCCTGTTCTGGCTCCAGCTCATCGGCTCGCGCCCGTGGAGCCCGCGTTCCTCGCCTCTGCGGCGGCTGGCGCTGCTCACCGGCACCATCGCGGCCGACATGCTACTCGGAATCGTGCTCGTCTTCGGCACGGGTCTCGTCTACGCGGCCTATCGCGGCTCCGCTCATCACCTGCTCGCCGCAGTCGCGGATCAGCAGGTCGGCGGCGGGGTCCTGTGGATGGGCGCGCTGCCGTCGTTCATGGTCGCGGCCGTAGCACTGCTCAATGCCTGGCTGAAGAATGATGAGTCCGACGATCTCTCGGCTGACCTAGACCGCCTGAGTGGGCAGCGACCGGCCGGCGCGTGGTCCGGAGGATCGGCCTGGCCCGCACGGCCCGGCTACCGGCGGCGCACGATCTGATTGATACGAGGAGGCTTGAATGGCTGGATCGATTCTCGCGGTCACTATCAATAGTCAGGGCGGGTCATACATGACCTTCTTCCTGCCGGTCGGTGTGTTCTGTGTCGTGTCTGTCGTCCTGTACGTGCTGTTCAGCAAGCCACGAACGGTCCCAGGCCATCGCGACCTGGCGCCTGCCCAGGCCTCCGGGGCCTCCGGGGGCTCGGGCTCGGCATCAGGAACGGCTCAGGCTCCCGGGCAGGTGCCCGCACCCGCACCGGGGAGTGCCGCCGCGACGGCCGGCGACGGGGCCGGTAACGTGTCGGATGCGGCTACCGCGCCTGGCCAGGCCGCAGCGGGCGATGCGCCTGGCGCTGCAGACGACTCGCAGCGGGAGACCACCACGACAGAGGGCACGGAGGCCGGCGAGTGACACAGGCGACGAGCGCGCTGCCCGGACACGGGCATGCGCAGCCAGGCGTGTCGGCCGGGGGGCGGAGGCCCGTCCGGCTGGTCGCCAGGTCGCTGTTCCTGCTCACCAAGCCGCGGATCATCGAACTGCTGCTTGTCACCACCGTCCCCACGATGCTGCTGGCAAAGCGCGGCGTGCCATCGGCTTGGCTGCTGGCGCTGACGCTGCTCGGCGGCGCGCTCGCGGCTGCCAGCGCCAACACCCTGAACTGCTATATCGACCGCGACATCGACGCGGTGATGAAGCGCACATCCCGCCGCCCGCTGGTCGCCAAGGGCACCAAGGCGCTGATCAAGCCGGCCGAGGCGCTGGTGTCCGGCATCGTGCTCGGGGCGCTGTCCACGGTGCTGCTCGGGCTGGGCGTCAACTGGCTCGCGGCGGCCCTGGCCGACGGGGCGATCCTGTTCTACGTCTTCGTCTACACGCTGGGCCTCAAGCGCAGGACTGCGTCCAACATCGTGATCGGCGGTGCGGCCGGCTGCTTCCCCGTCCTGGTCGGCTGGGCCGCCGTCACCGGCACCGTCAGCCTGCCCGCGATGGTGCTCTTCGCCGTGATCTTCCTCTGGACGCCGCCGCATTTCTGGGCGCTGGCCATGAAGTTCCGCGACGATTACGCCGCGGCCAGCGTGCCGATGCTGCCGGTCGTCGCGCCGCCGGCGACGGTCGCGCGGAAGATCCTTGGCTATTCCTATGCGATGGTCGCGGCCACGCTGGCGCTGGCCCCGGACGCCGGCTGGCTCTACGGCGGCTGCGCTATGGCGCTGGGCGCCTGGTTCCTGCTGGAGGCGCACCGGCTCCGCGGCCGGATCGGGGCCGGCGAAGCGCCTGCACCGATGCGCCTGTTCCACCTGTCGATTGCCTACCTGACGCTGCTGTTCACGGCGATTGCCGTGACGGCCCTGCTCCCGGCAGGCCACTGGTAGTCGGCTCGCTTCGGGCCGGTCACTGGCAGCCGGCTCGCTTCCGGCACCGGCGCTTGTGCTGACCGCAGGCCCAGCCAGGCACCGGGCATCGGGCATGCCGCCCGCCGTCCAGCCTGCCTCCTGCGCCGATACGGGCCGGCGGCCCACTCGGGTCGCAAAGTCTGGGTAAAATCCGCAAAATTCTTTCGTGCCGCGCACTTTGCAGAGCCATTCCGGAGCATTGTCGGCGTTGTGACCCGGCTCAGCCCGCCGTCCAGGCGGGCGTTCCTCGGCCTTGGCGCCGCAGCCGCCGCTGGCGGGGCCGCCACGGCAGCGAAGATCCTCGGCTCCAGCCAGCCGGGCAATCGGCGTGCCGCCGCGGCGCAGCACGGTCCGGCGGCGGCGTGGCGCCGGCGCACAGCCCAGGAGAACGCGCTGCCCGGCGACCGGCACTGGCGCATCAGGCGCGTCGGCTTCCCGCATGCGATCGAGGGATACGCCGGCCGGGCCAGCGTGCTGCCGGGCGAGCCCGTCCCGCTGCACGTGTCCACCACCGCATCCGGGTACCGCGTCGTGGCCTTCCGGATGGGCTGGTATGGCGGCGACCTGGCCCGCCGGGTGTGGGAATCGGGTCGGCTGCGCGGCCACCGGCAGCATGCGCAGGCCATGGCCGGGAGGACAAACACGATCAGCGCCGACTGGGCGCCGTCGCTCACCGTGCCGACCGATGGCTGGCCGGAGGGTTCCTACCTGCTGCGGCTGGACGCCGACTCCGGCGCGCAGCGGTACGTGCCGCTCACCATCCGGTCCAGCGAGACCGCCGGCAAAGTCGTGCTCAAGAATGCGGTGGCCACCTGGCAGGCCTACAACACCTGGGGTGGCTACGACCTGTACAACGGCCCCGGCGGGATCGCCGACTACGCCAACCGCGCCCTGGCGGTCAGCCTCGACCGGCCACTGGCCGGCAACGGGGCGTCGATGTTCCTCATCCATGAGCGGAAGGTGATCGAGCTTGCCGAGCGGATGGGCCTGCCGCTCGCGTACGTGACCGGCATGGACATCGCCGCCCGCCCGCACCTGCTGGACGGGGCGAGAGCGCTGGTCTCGCCCGGGCACGACGAGTACTGGTGCCCGGCGGAACGGGCGCACGTGACCACCGCCCGGAATGCCGGCGTCAACCTGGCCTTCCTCGGCGCGAACGCGATGTTCCGGCGGACCAGGCTCGCCCCGACCGCACTCGGCCCCGACCGGCTGATCATCTGCTACAAGACGAGCTACCTTCAGGACCCGATGTACGGCAAGCACGATGAACTGGTGACCAGCGACTGGCGGGAGCCACCGGATCCCGACCCCGAGTCGTCGCTGACCGGCACCCTGTACGAGTCCAACCCGGTCACCGCAGACTTCGTCGTCGTCAGCCCGCATGCCTGGCTGTTCCGCGGGACCAGGGTGCGGCGGGGATCGCGGTTCCGCGGGCTGGTCGGCATCGAGTACGACCGGGTCAACCCGGTTTATCCCGTCCAGCGGCCGATCCAGATCCTGTCGCACTCCCCGCTAACCTGCCGCGGCGTGCACAGCTATTCGGACTCCGCGTATTACACCCATCACGGCGGGGCCGGCGTCTTCAACACGGGCACCATGCGCTGGGTGCGATCCTTCGGCGGGCCCCAAAGCTTCGGCATCACCGCCGCCTGCGGCGCCTTCACCAGGCAGGTCACGGCGAACGTGCTGCGGGCCTTCGCCGACGGCCCCGCCGCTGAGTCGTTCCCCGCGCACGACAACCTGGGCGCGATCAGGGAATGGCCAGGCGATCCCATCGCCGCCCAGCACAACCTCTGGTGAGCCGGCCCCGGACTGAGCAGGCGCCAGCCTGGCCAGCCGCCGAAGGTGCGGCCGCGAGGCGGCGGGGCGCTCCGGGCGGAGCGCGGCGGCAGTAGTCTGTAAAGGCCGCATGCATCAGCGAGCGAGGTAGCTCATGAGTCAGATGCCAAGGTTCAGCCGCCGGGCACGATGGGCGGTGCCGTCCGGTGCCGTCGTCGTCGCCGTCGGCGTCGTGGTCGCCGGATCCGTGCTGACCGGCGCGCAGGCCGCGCCCGCGCTGCCGGCCCGGACTCCCGCGCAGCTGATCGCCGCGATCGCAGCGAACAAGTCGGTGCCCGCATCGCTGAGCGGCACGATCGTGTCCAACGCCGCACTAGGGTTGCCCGACCTCCCCGGTGCCGGCAACCCCACCTCGCCCGCATCGCTGCTGACCGGCTCGCACACCATCAACTTCTGGTACGCAAGGCCGGGCCAGCTCAGGATCGCCCTGCCGGTGCCGCTGGGCGAGACCGACCTGCGGGTCGACGGGCCGCAGGTGTGGCTCTGGGACAGCAAGACGAACACGGCGACGCACATCAAGCTGCCAACGTCGCCGCGCATGCCGATGCCGGGCAGTCGTATCACGCTGCGGCACGTCAGGCTGCAGCGGGCACTCGCGCTTCACCCGTCGGGCCAGGCTCACTCGTGGACCACGTCCTCCGCTATGAGCAATGCGTATCAGAGCAACCTCACGATCAGCCCGCCGACACCGCGGCAGGTGGCGCTGCGCCTGCTGGCCGCGGTGGGGCCGACGACCACGGTCAGCGTGCAGAGCAACGTGGTGGCCGGACGGGCCGCCTACCAGCTCGTGCTCGCGCCGAGGAACCATGGCTCGCTCATCGGCCGGGTGGCCATCGCGGTCGACGCCAGCCGCTACCTGCCGCTGCGCGTGCAGGTCTTCGCGCGCGGCTCGGCCAGCCCGGCCTACCAGGTCGGCTTCACCTCGATCTCGTTCGCCCGCCCGGCCGCGTCCAACTTCGCGTTCACGCCGCCGCCGGGCGCCAAGGTGAAGACCATCACGCCCCCGCCCGTCCCGTTCGGCCCGTTCGGCCCATTCGGCGCGCTGGCCGGCGTCAACGGCGGCGGACTCGTCGCCGTGCCGAAGGGCATGAAGATCAGCCGGGCAATGGCCGGCGCCGTGCGGGACGGCAGCTCTTACCGGCTCAGGGGGATGCCCAGGTGCGGCATCATGAACATGGCGCCCAGGCGGGCAATCCTCGGGATCCCCAACGGCAGCTATGGCATCAGCTCTGCGGGGGGTGCCACCAAGAGCATGCGGGTCAGCATGAAGGTCTTGCGGCAGGCGCTGCCGCGGCACTTGTCCAAGAGCCAGCGGCGGCGCCTGCTGAGGATGCTCCGCGCGCAGACGGCACATGTCAGGCTGGTCCATCCCCGCGTCGGCTGGCATGGCGCGGGCTGGTACGGCTACGCGCCGATGAGCGGCGCGCCGTTCCCGCCTGGCGTGGTCAGCCCGCCGAGGGTGATCGGCAGCGACTGGACGGCCGTCGGCGTGTTCCCCGCCGCAGGCCTGAACGCTGGGTCCGTGGGGGGCCCGGCCGGCCTCCTGCTGCGGTCGGCCACGCCAGTGCACGGCTCGTGGGGGAGCGGCCGCCTGCTGCGCACCAGCCTGCTCTCGGTGCTGATCACGGACAATGGCAAGGTGCTCATCGGCGCCGTGACGCCGTCCGTGCTCTACGCCGCCGCAGCACAGGCGAAGTGAGCGCTGGCCCGCGCGCTGCTGGTCAGCGGGACGAGATCAGCTTCGGGAAGGCCGGCGACTGGCCGCCGTCCGCCGAGCGGGGCCAGCCTGCCAGCGCGGCTGGGCCGCCCAGCACGACGGGGCCGGCCAGCACGGCGGGGCCGGCGATCACGACCAGCGGTCTGACCAAGCGCTTCCGCGGCGGCCAGCTCGCCGTGAACGGCATCGGCCTGGCCGTGCCGCACGGCTCTGTCTACGGCTTCCTCGGCCCGAACGGGTCGGGCAAGACCACCACGATCCGGATGCTGCTCGGCCTGGTCCATCCGACCAGCGGCAGCCACCAGCTGCTCGGCGTGCCCATGCCGGCCGGCACGAACACCGTGCTGTCCCGGGTCGGGTCGCTGGTCGAGGGCCCGGCCTTCTACTCACAGCTATCCGGGCGTGCCAACCTGGCCAGGTGCGACGCCGCTGACCGCACCGCCGATCCGCGCACCGCCGACGCGCGGATCGCCAGCGCGCTGGACCGGGTCGGCCTGCTCGGCGCCGCGCGGAAGCACTACCGCGCCTACTCGCTCGGCATGAAGCAGCGGCTGGCGATCGCGGCCGGCCTGCTCAGGCCGCGTGAGCTGCTGATCCTGGACGAGCCGACCAACGGCCTTGACCCCAAGGGCGTGGCCGAGATGCGCACCCTGATCCGCACCATCGGCCAGGGCCGGCGCACCGTCCTGCTCTCCCGCCACCTGCTGGGTGAGGTGGAGCAGATCTGCCACCGCGTGGGCGTGATCCAGAACGGCCGCCTGGTCGCCGAGGGGACGCTGGACGAGCTGCGCGGCGCCACCGGCCTGCTGGTCCGCGCGACGCCGGAGGCCCGCGCGCGGCAGCTGCTGACCGAGCT
>DATGVY010000129.1:0-7860 GCA_035299845.1 Streptosporangiaceae bacterium | reverse complement strand
GCCATGGGCTCAGCTGCTGGTGGCGGCGGCCATCTGGCTGATCATGGCGGACGCGGCGTTCTTCGATGTCTTCGCCAGCCCGTTCAGCGAGCCCGCCGCCCTGGTCGGCTTGCTGCTGGTCGCCGCCGGGGTCGTGTACCTGAGCCGGGGCTGGCCCGCGACGGTATCCGGCCTCCTGGCCGGGCCGGGCGGCTTTCTCGCGATCCTTTCGAAACAGCAGTACCTGCTGCTGGCCGTGCCGATCTGCCTCACCCTGATCCTGGCCAGCGCCGGCCACGGCAACGGGCGCGGGCTGCGCCGGTTCCGGACGCGGCAGACAGCAGCGGCCGTCACGGTCGCCGCGGTCCTCGCGCTCATGACCGCAGCCTACGGGGTATGGGAGCCGCAGAGTTCCTACGGCCAGCGGACGCAACCTATGCGGGCCGTGGACACGATCTTCGAGCGCATCGTGAACGGCCATGACAATGCGCGCGCCGACCTGCACGCGCTCGGGCTGCCTGTCAGCTGGGCCAGGTACGCGAGGCATTACTACTGGGAGAGAGGTTCCGTCCGCCATGATCCGCTCTATCGCCAGTACAAGGCAAAGCTGAACGATGGCAACATCGCGCATTTCCTGCTGACGCGTCCGGGCCGCATAGTGGGCGTCGGGCAGCAGGCGGCCGTCCAGGCTCAGCGCTTCCGAGTCAATACCCTGGGCGACTACCCGCCGGGCTCCGGCCACCGGCCGGGCGCCGTCGAATCCCGCGTGGTGGTGCTCACCTGGCTGATGCACCGGCTCCCGCGGCGCCTTGGCCTGCCGTGGCTGGTCCCGCTGTGGACCGCGATGGCGGCGGCCGCGATCATCGCGCGACGCCGGCGGCGTGGCAGGCCGTGGCACCGGGACGGCGCGGTCCTCGTGCTCTGCATGACCGGGTGCGCCGTCTTCGCGTTCATCCCGCCCGCCTATTTTGACGGGATCTCCACCACCAGGCACATGGTCGGCATGAACCTCGCCACCGCGCTTGCGTTCGTGATCAGCATCGCGCTGGCTGCCTCGATGATTCACCAAGCCCTGGCCCGTCGTGGCCCTCGCCTGCAGGAGGACATGGCCGCTTAGCCCGGCCACGTTTTCCCGCTCGGTGTCAGCGAGTGGTGGAGGGTGCTGGTCGTGACGGTGACCCGCGCTCTCTCGGAGCGGCGACCGGGGCTCATGATCTCCGGGCGCAAGAAGGACCTGGCGGAGCGAGTCGCTCGCGACGCGTGACACTTCGGGCGGCACGGCTCGGTAGATGTCGGCTTGGGCTTCGGCCCAGGCTCTGACGGACACACGCTGGATCACCGCGCGTTCGACGGCGCCGGACTAACCGCTCTCACTGGAGTGTGCGGCCTGCGCCATGCAAGACGAGGGCGCCGCGCGGACGCGATCCTGCGCCAGCGTGCCCCACCCTCCGGTCATCACGAAACGTGACTACCCCCGGCCGACGTCCGCGCGTAGAGCCGCCGATCGGTGCGTCAGTCCCGGCGGCTGGCTGGCCGTCCGTGGGGTCCCCGAACGATCACTGTCGTCCCGAAGACGGCGCGGATCTTTGCCGCATGATGATGCTCATCCACTCAGACTCATGCATGCACGATTGAGGCGATCAACTCCGCGCGCTGGCCGGCTGTCCTCTGGCCGACGGCCAGATAAGCCGCGGAAGCTCCCAGCGGTTAGTACCTGACATGGTCGCTGTAGCGCTCGCCGCGCACGGCGAGGCGGATGAGCATCCCTCGCCGGGGACCGGGAGCCGTACGGTCACGACGTCCATCCAGCCAAGATGGCCGGAATGATGCGGTAGTCACGCTGGAAGACCAGGTTGTGGAGGTCGGCCGACGCCATCGCACGCAGGGCCGGCAACTGTGCCGCCGCCTGCTTCTCATCGAACACGTTGAGCGGCCAGTCACCGGCGGTGCCTGCCTGCAGGTGCGGGTGGTGAGCCCCGGCGCTGTAGTAGGCGCGGATCACTATCGGGTTGATCCGGGCGGCCTTCTGCTCGGGCCACGACAGAGCCCAGATCGCGTCGATGCCGTCGCCGCGGCGCCGTACGCCTGTTGCGGTCACCTCGCCGGTGCCGAGCAGCAAGTCTGTGTTGATCTCCTTGAGAGGCTGGCGAGCGTGCGGGTCGAGCAGTGCGACGGCCGCCGTAAAGAGGCGTTCCTTGTCCTGCCGGGAGATGGCGCCACCGTGAGTGCCGTCTCGCAGATCAGCGAAGTGGCGGAGGAGTTCCGCGGTGTACTCCAGGCGAGAGCTTTCCATGTTGTCTTCCTTTCCCTGTGGCAGGTATGCGACGCAGGTGCCAGATCCTGGCCTCAGGCGCTCGGTCCCGGCAGCCCGCTGACCGGGGCGGGGCCGCGGTCGACCCAGGCGGCGGTGTCGGGGTGGTCGAGAACCCACTGGGCGATCTGGTCCTTGCGGGCCCACCACACGTCCTCGTGGTAGCGCAGCCTGGTGAATACCCGGTCCAGGACGCGGACCCGGGAGGCATGCCCGGACAGGCGCTCGTGCAGGCCGATGACCATCATCCGGCGCCGCGCCGTGCCCTCGGCGTACAACTGGTCGAACTCGTCGGTCAGCTGCTGCTGGTAGGCGGCCGGGTTGAAGCCGGGAAAGTCGAAGCTGGCGATGTCGTTGAGGTGCACCGAGTACGGGACGGTGGCGAATGGCTGCCCGTTGATCGTCTGCAGGAACGGCTCGTCGGCGGACAAGTCGTCGATGTGGTAAGTGAACCCGAGCTCCTGCAAGATCTCCAGGGTGTTGACGCCGGGCCGGATCCAGTAGTTGTTGTACCCGGTGGGGCGGGTGCCGGTGGCCTGCTCGATCGCCCGCATGCTGTCGGCGATCCATTCTTTTTCCTGGGGGCGGGGCAGCTGGTACTGCCGCTGCCAGCTGCGCCCGTGCGCGCCGGCCTCGTGCCCGCGCCGCACGATCTCCGCGGCCACGTCCGGGTGCCGGCGCACCGCGTCGCCGATCATGAACGAGGTCATCTTGATGCCGTGCGCGTCGAGCAGGTCCAAGATCCGGGGCACGCCCTCGCGGGCCCCGTACTCATAGAAGCTGTTCTGCCCCAGATCGGGAAAGCCCGGCAGGATCGGCTCGGTGATCGGCCCGCCGGCGCCGCTGACCGGCTGCCCGCCGGCCTCGAGCTGCATGGACACGCTCACCGCCAGCCGGGCACCGCCGGGCCAAAACTCGTTCCGCTGCGTCATCGCCGTTCTCCTTCCCCCATTCGGGTACACCCGCCGTCTGACTGACATCGCTGGCGCCCGCGACGGGCCTGCCGAGGGTGAAAGTGCCCACGGCAGCGCGGACCATTGTTGAGTGGCTCTGTGCTCCTTCCGCCGTTTCCCCCACCACCCCCTGGCGAGCTGTGGCCACACCTGCATCCACGCCATCTGTGAGAGGTTCACGAGAGCCTTGCGGGTCAAGTTCGCGTGCGTCCGCGGCGCAATGCCGCGCGTTCGGCGGCGACCAGGCCGCCCCAGACACCGTGCTGGCCGATATCCCAGTGCCGCAGCGAGAGCGCCAGGCATTGGGCTCGTACCAGGCAGGTCGGGCAGATGGCGATCGCAGCGGCCGCCTCTTGGCGAGCCTTGCCTGCCTCGGCACTTATCGGGAACCAATGGTCGGGATCAAGGCTGCCGTCAGCGCACCGGGCGTGCCTGATGACCCGGGCCCACGAGGCCTGATCGGTGACTGGGCCGGGGACCAGTAGACATGGCAGCCGCACGGTGGCCCTGTCGAGGGTGCGGGTGGCCGACTCGGAATCCACCCACGCGGTGGTGCGCGAAACAGCCATTTGCTCGCTCCTTTCCAACATCCGGTGCGGCGGACCGCGGGATCTGTCGGTGATTGGTCTCCTGAAGGCAGTCAGCATCGGAGTTGTAAAGGGGTCGGCGGAGGGCGGCCAGGGTCAGGGCGAGTGTGCCTGCCGGCACCCAGGCGGCGAGCACCAGCAGTGGCCGGGTGATGGCGTTGCCGTCGAAGTAGAGCAGGTCGCGGATGGCGGCACGGCGGCGGTGATCGCCAGCGCGGCCAACGGAGCGCGCTGGCGTACGCGGGCTGGGCGAGGACGTTAGCCTGACGCGGAATGGCCATCTGCCGGGTTTCAGAGAAGTCGTACGTTGTGCTCGACCGTAGTAATAACGTCGTCCATCTTCCCGGTCAGCACTTGCCTGGCCAGGCGGAGGGTGAAGCAGGCCGTTCTTCGGTTGCCGGGCTGGTGGCGTGGCGGGCGGGGTCAGGGCTGGGCGTGCTTCTGGACGAAGGCCAGGGCGGTGTCGGCGACTTCCCGCCAGCCGTGGTCGATGGTCAGGGAGTGCCCGCGGCCGGGGATCTTGACGATCTCGGTGACGCCGGGGTTGCGCTGTTGCCTCTTGTAAGAGGCGTTGGCGATGGCCCACGGCACGGTGTGGTCCATCTCGCCGTCGATGATGAGCAGCGGCCCGCGGCCGGGGTTTTTGGAGTCGACCTTCGCCTCGGTCCACGGGTTAAGGTTGGCGGTGGCCGCCTGGAACAGCGTGACACCCGAGCCCGGTACCGCGTAGGTGGCGTACAGTTCGTGCGCCTCGTTCTCGGTGACGGCGTTGGCGAAGGCGTACCGGAACTGGTCGTAGGTGAGCGGGATGGCGCGGCCGCGGTTGGCGGGGTTGCCGATCACCGGGGCGGACGACTTGAGCGCGGAGACCGGCAGCGGCAGCACGCCGCGGAACGGCGCGGGGTCGATGGCTACCGAGACCGCGGCGAGGCCGCGGCCGGCCAGGATCTGGGTGATCAGCCCGCCGAAGGAGTGCCCGATCAGGGCCGGCTTCTTCTTGAGTTTGCCGATCACGCCGCCGAAGTGGTCGGCGATCTGCCCGACACTCTTGTGGGCGAGGACCTCGGGGTGCCTGTTCGCGTCCTCGGCGGTGTTGGGATCATCGGGCCAGCCCGGCGCGAGGGTGACATAACCTGCCTCCTCGAACACCGCCCGCCAGCGATCCCAGCTGGACGGCAGCAGCCACAAACCGTGGATGAACACGACCGGAGTGAGCTTAGAAGCATTGGCCTGCTTGATCTGCTGTGCTTCGTATTCGGTGATGTCTGACATGACGTTTCCTGTCCTCTCGGTAGTAAGGCAGCGCGCCTGGGTGACCCCCGGTGCCTGGGGGTGGGGGGGCGGGTTGGCCATGCCAGCAAGCCTGCGCCGGGGGGAGCGTGTTCGCGTCTGTGGGATCCCTAGCCGGCACCCCGGCGTCCTGGCCCGCAATCCCGGGGTTATCCAGGGGCCGGGCCGGTTCTACGATGACGACGGGAGCCGCCGAGAGGGGCGCCGGGTGATGCTGTTGAGCCGCAGGATGGAGTGCGGGGTCTTCGACGGGCTGCTGGCGGATGTCCGGGCGGGGCGCAGCCGGGTGCTGGTACTGCGCGGCGAGCCGGGTATCGGCAAGACCGCGCTGCTGGGTTACGCGGCCGGCACCGCCCCGGATTTCCTGGTGGCCCGCGCTGAGGGTGTCGAGTCGGAGATGGAGCTGCCGTTCGCGGCGCTGCACCAGCTGTGCGGCCGGATGCTGAGCCGGCTCGGCCGGCTGCCCGGCCCGCAGCGCGACGCTCTCGGCGTGGCGTTCGGCCTGCGGTCGGGCAGCGCGCCGGATCATTTCTTTGTCGGCCTGGCGGTGCTGAGCCTGCTGTCCGACGTCGCCGCCGACCGGCCGTTGTTGTGCCTGATCGATGATGCGCAGTGGCTGGACCAGGCCTCGGCGCAGGCGCTGGCGTTCGTTGCCCGCCGGCTGGACGCCGAGTCGGTCGCCATGCTCTTCGGCACCCGTGACCCGGCCGGGGCGGGCGGCCTGGCGGGCCTGCCCGGGCTGGCGCTGGGGGGACTGGCCGATGCTGATGCCCGGACACTGCTGGCCTCGGTCCTCCCCGGGCGGCTAGATGAGCAGGTCCGCGACCGGATCATCGCCGAGTCCGGCGGCAACCCGCTGGCCCTGCTCGAGCTGCCCTATGGAGTGACGGCGGCGGAGCTGGCCGGCGGGTTCGGCGTGGCCGGCCCGCTGCCGCTGGCTGGGCGGATCGAGCAGAACTTCCTGTGGCGGATCACGCCGCTTCCGCAGGTGACCCAGCGACTGCTCCTGCTGGCCGCGGCCGAGCCCGTGGGCGACCCGGCGCTGCTCTGGCGGGCCGCCGGGGGTCTTGGCATCAGCGCCGAGGACGCTGCCGCCCCGGCCGAGGCCGACGGGCTGCTCACCGTTGGCGCCCGGGTCACCTTCCGCCACCCGCTGGTCCGCTCCGCCGTCTACCAGGCGGCGCCAGCCGGCGACCGCCGCCGGGCCCACCGTGCCATCGCCGAGGCTACCGATCCGGGCACCGATCCCGACCGCCGGGCCTGGCACCGGGCCCAGGCAGCAGCTGGGCCCGACGAGGATGTGGCTGCCGAGCTGGAGCGATCCGCCGGCCGGGCGCAGGCACGCGGCGGCCTGGCCGCGGCGGCCGCATTCATGGAGCGCTCGGCCGCGCTGACGCTGGAGCCGGCGCGCCGGGCGGAGCGTGCGCTGGCCGCGGCGCAGGCCAAGTATCAGGCGGGCGCGTTCGATGCGGCGCTGGGGCTGCTGGCCGCGGCCGAGGTCGGGCCGCTGGAGGAGTTCCAGAGCGCGCAGGTGGATCTGCTGCGCGGCCAGATCGCGTTCGCGTCCAGCCGCGGCAGCGACGCGCCCCCGCTGCTGCTGAAGGCGGCCCGCCAGTTTGAGCCGCTCGACGTGCGGCTGGCCCGCGAGACTTACCTGGAGGCGCTGTCCGCGGCGCTGTTCGCCGGCCGCCTGGCCGTCGGCGGCGGCGTGCGGGAAGTGGCCGCGGCCGCGCGGGCCGCGCCCCCGCCGCCGCGGCCTGTGCGCGCGCCCGATCTGCTGCTGGACGGCCTGGCCGTGCTGATCACGGACGGCTACCCGGCAGGGGCGCCGCTGCTCAAGCGGGCGGTGAGCGCCTTCCGTGGCGAAGACATATCCATGCGGGAGCAGATGCGCTGGCTCTGGGTCGCCTGCCACGCTGCCATCGTTGTGTGGGATTACGAGACCTGGCACGTGCTCGCCGCACGCCAGGTCCAGCTCGCCCGTGACGTCGGCGCGCTCGCCGTGCTGCCCATGGCCCTCACCTCGCTTGCCGCCGCGCTCGCCTGGACAGGCGACTTCGCTGCGGTTGCGGCGCTGATCGCGGAGGCAGCGACGCTCACCGAGGCGACGGGGAGCCAGCTTCCGCCCTACAGCGCCCTTGCGCTTGCCGCCTGGCAGGGCCGCGAAGCCGAGGTCAGGGGATTGATCGAGGCCAACGTAAACGGCGTGATGCGCCGGGGCGAGGGAATGGGGCTGGCCAACATGCAGTGGGCCACCGCGTCGCTTTACAACGGCCTGGGCCGGTATGAGGTCGCACTGGCCGCGGCGCAGCAGGCGGCCGAGCACCCGCAGGAGCTGTGGTCCACTTTGGTGCTGCCCGAGCTGATCGAGGCGGCAGCCCGGAGCGGAAAGACGGCGAGCGCGGCTGACGCCCTGCAGCGGCTCTCGGAGACCACCCGTGCCAGTGGGACTGACTGGGCGCTCGGCACCGAGGCGTGCTCGCGCGCGCTGCTGAGCGATGGCCAGGCGGCCGAGAGCCTCTACCGCGAGGCGATCAGCCGGCTCGGCCGCACTCGCCTCCGCGTGGCGCTCGCTCGCACCCACCTCCTGTATGGCGAATGGCTGCGCCGGGAGAACCGGCGCGTCGACGCCCGCGAGCAGCTGCGCGCCGCCCACCAGATGTTCGCCGCCATGGGAGCCGGCGGGTTCGCCGAACGAGCCGCGCGCGAGCTGTCTGCCACCGGCGAGCGAGTCCGCAAG
>DATGVY010000128.1:0-9664 GCA_035299845.1 Streptosporangiaceae bacterium | reverse complement strand
CACCAGGGTCTGCCGCCGCGCCCGCCGGCCTGGCCGCCGCGCCCGCCGGCCTGGCCGCGGCAGCTGCCGGGCAGGCTGCAGCGGCGCCCGGCCCTGCCGCCAGTTACGAGGTCACCTACCTGCTGAATGCGGCGGCCCCGGCGGTGGCTGACCTGCGGGAGCGGCTTGACGGGCTGGGTGACTCGCTGGTGATCGTGGGCGGTGACGAGCTCTGGAACGTGCACGTTCATGTCGCCGACGCGGGGGCGGCGATCGAGGCGGGCATGCGCGCCGGGCGGCCCCGCCGGATCACCGTCACCTTCCTCGGCGCCGGGCCGCCGGCCGGCCGCGGGGTGGTCGCGATCGCCGAGGGCGACGGGCTCGCGGCGCTGCTGCGCGACGCGGGAGCGCTGATAGTCCGCTACGACAGCGGTGACCGGCCGACACCGCCCGCGCTGATGGCCGCGATCCGGCAGGCGGGGGCGCAAGTCGCCGTGGTGCCGGACGGGCCCCAGGTGGCCGCCGTCGCCGCTGCAGCAGCGGCCAGGCTCGGCGACGAGGGGATCGAGGTGTCGGTCATCCCGGTCCGCTCCGCGGTGCAGGGACTGGCCGCGCTTGCCGTGCACGATCCGCTGCGGGCCTTCGGCGCTGACGTGGCCGCGATGACGGCGGCGGCAGCGGCCATGCGGCATGGCTGGGTGGCGGCCGCCGGGCCCGGCCGCGTGCTGGGGTACGCCGGGGACGAGCTGGTAGCGACCGGGGACAGGGCGGCCGAGGTGGCGATCGCGCTGGCCGATCTCATGCTTGCCGCGGGGGGCGAGCTGGTGACCCTGGTCGAGGGGGCACCCGCGGGTCAGGCCGACGGCGAGCGGACGGCGGGCCAGCAGGCCGACGGCGAGCGGGCGGCGGGCCAGCGGGCCGAGGGCGAGCGGGCCGAGGGCGAGCGGGCCGAGGGCGAGCGGGCGGCGGGCCAGCGGGCCGAGGGCGAGCGGGCGGCGGGCCAGCGGGCCGAGGGCGAGTCGGCGGCCGGCCTGGCAGCGGCCGGCCTGGCGCAGCTGGTCGCCGGGCACCTGCGGGAGGCTAGCCCGGGAATCGAGACCGTCTGCTACGGCGGCGGCCCGGCCAGGCTGCCGCTCCTCATCGGAGTGGAGTAACCGGCGATGGCCAGCCTGCAGGACACGCTCGGCCCGGTGGTCGGGGCCAAGGCGGCCAAGCGGCTGGCGGCAGTGCTCGACCTGCGGACCGTGGGCGAACTGCTCCGGCACTACCCGCGCCGGTACGAGAACCGCGGTGAGCTCACCGATCTCGCCTCGCTGCGGGACGGCGAGAACGTGACCGTGCAGGCGGAGGTCGCCTCCGTCTCGGTGCGCAGGATGCGCAACCGGCCCGGCACGGTGCTTGAGGCGGTGGTGACCGACGGCCGTGGCCGGCTGGCCCTCACGTTCTTCGCCCGGGGCCGCCAGGACTGGCGCGAGAAGCTGCTCCAGCCGGGGGTGCGCGGGCTCTTCGCCGGCCAGGTCTCCACCTTCCAGGGCAAGCGCCAGCTCTCTCATCCCGAGTACGAGCTGCTCGGCACTGGCGCGGCGGTGGTCAGGGCGGCCGAGTACGCGGCCGAGCTGATCCCGGTCTACCCGGCCGCCAAGGAGCTCACGTCCTGGCAGATCGCCGACTCGGTGCGGATGGCGCTCGACCTGCTTGACGTCGCCGACGACCCGCTGCCGCGCGCTATCCGCGACCGCTACAAGCTCTGCGGCCTGGCCGACGCGCTGCGCGGCATCCACCGCCCGGCGGACCGCCGCGACGCGGAGCGGGCGAGGGAGCGCCTGAAGTGGGACGAGGCGTTCGTGCTGCAGGTCATCCTGGCCCAGCGCCGGCGGGCTGCCATCGCGTTCTCGGCCACTCCCCGCCCGCGGCGGCCGGCCGGGCTGCTCGCCGAGTTCGACGGCCGGCTGCCCTTCGAGCTGACCGTGGGCCAGCAGCTGGCGGGCGCGACCATTGCGGACGAGCTTGCCTTCGATCATCCGATGCACCGGCTGCTGCAGGGCGAGGTTGGCTCGGGCAAGACGGTGATCGCGGTCCGTGCCATGCTGCAGGTCGTCGACGGCGGCGGCCAGGCCGCGCTGCTCGCCCCCACCGAGGTGCTGGCGCAGCAGCACTACCGCTCGATCGGCGCGCTGCTCGGCCCGCTCGCCCAGGCCGGCCAGCTCGGCGGCGCTGAGCGGGCGACCAGGCTCGCGCTGCTGACCGGCTCGCTGGGGGCGGCCGCCCGCCGCGAGGCGCTGCTTGACGCCGCCTCGGGGAGCGCCGGGATCGTGATCGGCACTCATGCGCTGCTTGAGGAGAACGTGCAGTTCGCCGATCTGGGCCTGGTGGTGATCGACGAGCAGCACCGGTTCGGCGTCGAGCAGCGTGACGCGCTGCGCGAGAAGGCAGGCGACGGCCGCCCGCACGTGCTGGTCATGACCGCCACACCGATACCGCGCACGGTGGCGATGACGGTCTTCGGCGACCTTGAGGTATCCACCCTGACCGAGCTGCCGGTCGGCCGCGAGGCCATCAGCACGCACGTGGTGCCAGCTGCCGAGCGGCCCAGGTACCTGGAGCGCACCTGGGAGCGGGTCACCGAGGAGGTAAGAAAGAACAGGCAGATTTACGTGGTCTGCCCCCGGATTGGCGGGGATGCGCCGGCCGGGAACGGGCGCGGCGATGAGGACGCCGCCGGCGGCAGCCAGGCCGGCTATGGCACTGCCGGCGACGGCGCTTCCGGCGATGGCTCGGACGGCGATGGCTCGGACGGCTATGGCACTGCCGGCGATGGCTCGGACGGCGGGCGCTCATCCGGCGCGGTGGATGGCGAGGCCAGGCGCCCGCCGCTGGCCGTCATCGAGCTGGCTGCCGAGCTCGGGCGCGGCCCGCTGGCCGGGGTCCGGCTGGCGGTCATGCACGGCCGGCTCCCGCCGGAGGAGAAGGACCGCGTGATGCTGGCCTTCGCCGCCGGCACGGTCGACGTCCTGGTGACGACAACCGTCGTGGAGGTGGGCGTCGACGTGCCGAACGCAACCACCATGGTGATCATGGACGCCGACCGGTTCGGCGTCTCCCAGTTGCACCAGCTGCGCGGGCGGGTCGGCCGGGGGAGCCACGAAGGCCTGTGCCTGCTGGTCACCGAGGCCGAGGCGGGCGGCCAGGCCCGGCAGCGGCTGGACGCGGTGGCCGCGACCCTGGACGGGTTCAAGCTGTCCAGGCTCGATCTGGAGCAGCGCAGGGAGGGCGACGTGCTCGGCTCGGCGCAGGCAGGGCGCAAGTCGAGCCTGAAGCTGCTGACCCTGCTGGCCGACGAGGACCTGATCGGCCATGCGCGCCGCGCGGCGACCGAACTCGTCGACGCCGACCCGGCCCTGGCCGGGTATCCAGCGCTCGCGGCCGCTGTCGCCGCGCTGCTTGACCAGGAGCGGGCGGAATTCCTGGAGAAGGCCTGAGGCGAGCGGCCAGATGACGCGCATCATCGCGGGGACGGCCGGCGGCCGGCGGCTGGCCGTTCCCGCGGGTCAGGGGACCAGGCCCACCAGTGACCGTGCCCGCGAGGGGCTGTTCGCCACCGTCACGGCCATCCGCGGCACGCTGCGTGGCGCGATGGTCCTCGACCTGTACGCGGGCTCGGGCGCCGTCGGCCTGGAGGCGCTGTCCCGCGGCGCGGCGGATGTCCTGCTGATCGAGGCGGACGGGCGGGCGATCCGGGCCATCCGCGACAACATTGCCGCGGTCGGCCTGCCGGGCGCGCGGGTGCTGGCCAGCAGGGTGGAGCGCGCGCTGGCCCGCGGGCCAGGCGGCGACCCGCCGCGCGATGTCGTCTTCGCCGACCCGCCCTACGCGACCGCCGACGCGGAGGTGTCAGCCGTGCTTGCCGCGCTGCTGGCCGGCGGCTGGCTTGCGCCGGCTGCCGTCGTCGCGGTGGAACGCGCCACCAGATCAGGCCCGCCGCCATGGCCGGCCGGGTACGCGGCGGACCGGGCCAGGAAGTACGGCGAGGCAACGCTCTGGTACGGTCGCGCCGCAGGCGCGGTGCCTGTGCAGGTGCCTGCCGAGGTGCCGTGATGAAGGGCGGGAAATTGGTGCGTCGCGTCGTGTGCCCGGGCTCCTTCGACCCGGTGACCAACGGGCACCTCGACATCATCAGCCGGGCCGCCTCGCTGCATGATGAGGTCGTCGTCGCCGTCGGTGCCAACCTGGCCAAGGAGGGGCTGTTCTCGGTCGATGAGCGGCTCGCGATGCTGGGCGAGGTGCTGGCCGGCTACCCCAACGTCAGGCTGGGCAAGTTCAACGGCCTGCTGGTGGACTTCTGCCGGGCACACGACATCTCCGCGATCGTGAAGGGGCTACGCGCGGTCAGCGACTTCGAGTACGAGATGACGATGGCGCAGATGAACTACAGCCTGGCCGGAATCGAGACGCTCTTCATGACGACCAACCCGCTGTACTCGTTCCTGCGCTCCAGCCTGGTCAGGGAGATCGCCAAGTACGGCGGCGACGTCAGCGGCCTGGTGCCAGGGCCGGTGCTCAGCCGCCTGATGACACGCGCGCCGCGGCCCTGAAGCCGCCGCGGGAAGCCGCCATCGCGGCTTGCCGCCGGGCAAGTTGGGTTTCCGCAGCCTGCCCGGTAGGCTGAGCGCCCGACACCGGTTGTGACCACGCCTTTATTTGCCATGCCATACGCCAGTAGGAAACACGTGAAGCGCCTCGATCCCCGTGGGCCGCTCGTCTTTGACACGCGGGCACTCCGCCCGGGTTCGGCACGAACTGAGGATCGCACGGTCCCGGCTCCGGCCGGCCTGGGCGTTGAGCTTGTCAGCATCCCAGCGGGGGCTGACCTGCAGTTGCATGTTCAGCTTGAGGGGGTCGCTGAGGGTACGCTCGTGACGGCAACGGTCAGTGCGCCGTTGACCGGCGAGTGCGCCAGATGCCTGGAGCCGCTGACGTCCGCGACGGAGGTCAGGCTGCAGGAGCTCTTCGCCTACGAGGCGCCGCCGGCGGAACCTGACGCCGATGGATACCTGCAGGACGGCGACTTGCTCGATCTCGAGCCCGCCCTGCGGGACGCGCTGGTGCTCGAACTGCCGCTCGCGCCGCTATGCTCCGGCGACTGCCGGGGGCTGTGCGTCGAGTGCGGCGTCAGGCTGGCGGACGCGGGTGCCGGACATGGCCACGCCCAGCAGGGCGCTGAGCCGCAGGACAGGGCAATGCCGGACGGGATACCGTACCGGAGCTAAGGAAGGAGTGCTGAGGTGGCGGTCCCGAAGCGGAGGATGTCACGCAGCAACACCAGGTCACGCCGGGCACAGTGGAAGGCCACCGCGCCGACGCTGGTGAGCTGCCCGCAGTGCCGTGATCCGAAGTTGCCGCACACGGCGTGCCCCACCTGCGGCACGTACAACCGGCGCCAGGTGATCACTCCTTCCTGAGGCGGCAGGGACTCGCTGGGCTTTTGGGGGCTGCCCGCTGCGGGAAGGAGGACAGCGTGAGTGGCGCGTCACGCGATGGCCAGGCCGCGGAGTCTGACGGCGCGGAACTGCTTGACGCCCTCAAAGTGCAGCTCGGCGCGGAGATGCTGGAGCGTGCCCTCACCCACCGGTCCTTCGCCTACGAGAACGGCGGCCTGCCCACCAACGAGCGGCTGGAGTTCCTTGGCGACTCGGTGCTCGGCCTCATCGTCACGGACACCCTCTTCCAGGAATTTCCCGATCTTCCCGAGGGACAGCTCGCGAAGCTGCGCGCGGCCGTCGTCAACATGCGCGCGCTCGCTGGCGTAGCCCGCAGCCTGCGGCTGGGCGACTACGTGTATCTCGGGAAGGGCGAGGAAGGCACCGGCGGCCGGGACAAGTCCTCGATCCTCGCCGACACGCTTGAAGCGGTGATCGGCGCCGTCTACCTCGATCGCGGCCTGGCGGAGGCCGACGCCCTTGTGCACCGGCTCTTCGATCCGGTCATCGCCCGCTCGGCCAGGCTCGGCGCCGGCCTGGACTGGAAGACGTCACTCCAGGAGCTCACCGCGGCGGAGGTGCTCGGCGTACCCGAGTATCACGTGGCGGAGAGCGGTCCTGATCACCAGAAGTCTTTCCGTGCGTCAGTCCGGATCGGCGGGCGGACCTACGGGTCGGGCGAAGGGCGTTCCAAGAAGGAAGCCGAGCAGCAGGCAGCCGAGACGGCCTGGAACCTGATCACTCAGGAGAGCTTCCCGCCCGGCTCGCAGGACGACGACGGTGATGACGACGTCGTCCGGCAGCAGGACTAGCTGGTGCCCGAGCTCCCCGAGGTCGAGATCGTCCGGCGCGGCCTGCAGCTGCACATCACCGGCCGCACCATCGATTCAGTCCAGTTGCTCCATCCCCGCGTCGTCCGCCGCCACCTGCCCGGACCCGATGATTTCGCCGCGGCCATCAGGGGGCGCGTCATCACCGGAGCGCGCAGGCGCGGGAAATACCTCTGGCTGCCGGTGGGCGAAGACGCGGTCCTCGCCCATCTCGGGATGAGCGGCCAGCTGCTCGTCGGCGATCCGGCCAGGCCGCTGTCCGCGCACGTGCGGGCCCGGTTCACGTTCCGCGACGCCGGTCCTGACCTGCGGTTCACCGACCAGCGGACCTTCGGTCATCTGGCCATCGCGCCGGGCGGCGCCGTGCTGCCCGCGGCAATCTCGCACATCGCGCCCGACCCGCTAGAGCCGGACTTCGACCTGACCGCGCTCACGGCCAGGATCCGGGCCCGCCGGACCGGGATCAAGCGCGCGCTGCTTGACCAGTCACTGGTCAGCGGCATCGGTAACATCTACGCGGACGAGGCGCTCTGGCACGCCAGGCTGCACTGGGCACGGCCGTCGGAGACCCTGACCCGCGGCGAGGTGGCCCGCCTGCTCGCGGCTGTCCAGCAAGTCTTTTCCGACGCGCTCGACGCGGGCGGTACCTCGTTCGACAGCCTGTACGTGAACGTGAACGGGCAGAGCGGCTACTTCGAGCGCTCACTCGCGGTCTACGGCCGGGCCGGCCAGCCGTGCCGCAGGTGCGGCTCGGTGATCCGGCGCGACGCGTTCATGAACCGGTCGTCATTCAGCTGCCCGAAATGCCAGCCCAGGCCGCGACGGGCCCGGTGGTGACGTGAGCGGCAGCCCCATGCGCGATGGCGATATGCCCAGGGATGACAGGCCCGGCGCTGACCTGCCCGGCGCTGACGTGGCCGCGGGTGACCTGCCCGGGGTTGACGTGGCCGCCGGTGACGCTGGCGCCGGGATGCCGGGCGCCGGGATGCCGGGTGCCGGCCTGACCGGCCGCGATGCGGCTGGCGGCGAGGTGCCCGGCGGCGAGGACGACGCGCCAGCCCGGCTCACCGTGTGGATCGCCGGGCATGTGCAGGGCGTCGGCCTTCGCTGGTGGATACGCGAGCGGGCGCTGGAATTCGGCCTGGTCGGCTCGGCGCAGAACCTTGAGGACGGCAGGGTGAAGGTCATCGCCGAGGGCCCGGCCGCGCGCTGCCGGGATCTGCTGGCCCTGCTGTCGGGCCCCGGTATGCCAGGCCGGGTGACCGGAGTGACGCAGCGCTGGGATGACCCGCGGGGTGGCCTGACGGGCTTCGCTGAGCGGTGAGCGCCCAGTGATCACCCGGCGGAGTTCCTGCGCGGAACTCCTGCGGTAGGGCTGGCGTCGGGTGATACTACCGGCCGGCCGGCCGGGCCGCTGGCTGGCCGCGTGACCTGCACGTTCTGTCAACTTGACCGGATACCCCGGGTGGTGGGACCATGAAGGCGTTACCTGCGCGCAGTGCCGCGCGTCTTCACGCGTCGTCGCGTGCGCGCCCACTCTGGTCACTCAGTGTGGAGGACCTTTTACAATGGCGAAGGCTATACTCGGCTACGTCGGCGGCCCGGATCCGCGGATGGTCTCTGAAATGCGCCGCCTTCAGCAACGTGTGCGTGACCTGGAGGCTGCGCTTGTCAGGCTCCAGGAGGAGAATGACGCACTCGCCGCAGAAGTCGGTCATGACCTGCTGATTCCTGTCCGCGAGCCCGCGCTCACCTAACGAGCGCCCGCTGGCCTGAAGCACAGCGGGGATGCCGGAACCAGGCGTCCCCGCTGTACTCTTGCGCACCGGGCTTTTGCGCGCCGGCCGGCTCTCTTCGCCCCGGCCTCCGGCGGCCGCAGCCCGGCTTGCTCGCCGCCTGCGGCCGCCAATCCCCTGGAATGAGCGCAGCTCGCGATAAGGTGCGGAAAGGCTGGCCGGTCCAGGGCAGCCCTGGCGGGGACGTACGGCCAGCGCCGAGGTACCGCGAAGCGCGGCGCTACGACCCTGCCGGGAACACGATGCTCGTGGTCACCGCGCCGGCGGGCGGCGGCTGAGGAGGGAAAACCCGCGGGTGTACCTGAAAACCCTCACCTTGCGTGGGTTCAAGTCGTTCGCCACGGTCACGTCGATGCGCTTCGAGCCGGGGATCACCTGCGTCGTCGGCCCGAATGGATCGGGCAAGTCCAACATCGTCGACGCGTTCTCCTGGGTGATGGGCGAGCAGGGCGTCAAGCCGCTGCGCGGCGGCAAGATGGAGGACGTCGTCTTCGCGGGCACGGCGGGGCGGCCGGCGCTCGGCCGCGCCGAGGTCACCCTCACCATCGACAACAGCGATGGCGCGCTGCCCATCGACTATGCCGAGGTGACGATCAGCCGGCTTCTGTTCAGGTCGGGCCAGAGTGAATACGCGATCAACGGCGACCACTGCAGGCTGCTCGACGTCCAGGAACTGCTATCCGACACTGGCCTCGGCCGCGAGATGCACGTCATCGTGGGCCAGGGCCAGCTGGATGAGGTGCTGAACGCTGGCCCCGACGCTCGCCGTGCGCTGATCGAAGAGGCCGCCGGCGTACTCAAGCACCGTAAGCGCAAGGAGAAGGCGCTCCGCAAGCTGGAGGCCATGCAGGTCAACCTGACCAGGCTGGTGGACCTCACCGGCGAGCTCGGCCGCCGGCTCAAGCCGCTCGGCCGGCAGGCCGAGATCGCGCGCAGGGCGGCGGTCATCCAGGCTGACCTCCGCGACGCCAGGCTGCGGCTGCTCGCCGACGATTACGTCGCCTTGGCGGCCGAGCTTGACCGCGACGAGTCAGCCGAGGCGGCGGTCGCGGCCCGCCGGGCGGTGCTGGAGCAGGGCCTGGCGCAGGCGCGCGAGCTAGAGGCGGAGCTTGACCTCGCCGAGCAGCAGCATGCGCCGCGGCTTGCGGCGGCACAGCAGGCATGGTTCGCGCTTTCCGGGCTTTCCGAACGGCTGAGCGGCGTGCTCAGCCTGGCGATGGAACGGCACCGGCACCTGACCGCCCCGCCGGAGCCACAGCGGCCAGGGCGGGATCCGGAGGAGCTCGACCGGGAGGCCGCCGGCCTGCGCGAACAGGAGGCGGCGCTCGGCGAGCGGCTGGCCGCGGCCCGCGAGCGGCAGGCCGCCGCCGTCAGGGAGCGCACCGACGCCGAGGCGGGCCTGGCCGCGACGGACCGGCGGCTGGCCGAGGATGCCAGGTCCGCCGTCGCCCGCGCCGAGCGGCTCGCCCGGCTGCGCGGCCAGGTGGAGGCCGCGCGCGCCAAGGCGGCCGCTGCGGAAGAAGAGGCCGGCCGCCTCGCGGAGGCCTTCGCGCAGGCCAGGTCCCGCGCCGAGCATGCACAG
>DATGVY010000127.1:0-4640 GCA_035299845.1 Streptosporangiaceae bacterium | reverse complement strand
CCGATGTCACCTTTGGAACCGATTGCCCAGAGTCCAGTCGTGTGTAACCACGCGCAATGGCAAAAGGGGCACCGCAGGCACAGCGATACCCCTCTAATGGCCCGGCGGACTGAGCCTTAGCGGTTTAGCTTAGGTCGAACTCGCCGTCTTTCACCCTGGCGGTGAACGCTTGCCACGCGGCAGGGGTGAAGACCAGTTCCGGCCCGCCCGGGGCCTTTGAGTCACGGACGGCGACCACGCCCGGCAGGTTGCCTGCCACCTCGACGCAGTTACCGCCGTTGCCGCCGCTGTAGCGGCTCTTACGCCACTCGGCGCCAGTCAGGTCCATTCTTGCTCAGCCACCTTCATGATCAGCTCTCGCGATGCGGTCCGGGGCAATGCCTCCGACCGCAGCATGTCGTAGGTCAGCGTGATCTCGGCAATCGCGGAGGGCGTCTCCGTGACCTGCCCGGACGCCGCTGTCTCCAGGTACACGATATCGCCTGCACCGTCGAAACTCGCGATCACGAACGCGCCGAGCAGCCCGGCGTGCGCCCCTACCTCCGACGGCACGACCTGGACCGCCACCTTCGGCCGGTTCGCAGTCTCCGCCAGGTGCAGTAGCTGGTCATGCATGATCTTGGCGCCGCCGACGCAGCGGTGCAGCGCACCTTCGTCTAGCAGGCACCACAGCTGCGGCGGGTTCTCCCGGGTGAGGATCGCCTGCCGTTCTATCCGGGTAGCCACGAGCTGCTCCAGCTCGTCTTCGGTCGCTGCTCGCTGAGCGGCAAAGAGCGTCCGTGCGTACTCCGGCGTCTGGAGCAGTCCCGGGATGATCAGCGGCTCGAACGAGCGCAGTGACGTTGCCTCGCGCTCGATCTCGATCCACGGCCGGAACCAGCCGGGCAGCGTCTCTCGTGACACCAGCGGCCACAGCCGCGCCAGCGCGCCGCCAGTCGCCAGCGCGTCGTCGCACCGCTCGGCGAAGTCCCGCGACGGCACGCGCTTGGCGTTCTCGATCAGCCCCACCAGCGCCGCCGAATAGCTGACCTGTTGCCCGAGCTGTTCCTGGCTCAGATCCGCGGCTAACCGGCAGCGGCGCAGCTCAGCGCCGAAGAACGCGAGCACGCTAGCGCCCGGGTCAAGGTCTCGCGGTAAGGACATCCCGACTCCTGCTCCAGCTCGTCCACACGGCCATTCCTGCCGAGACCATTCTGCGCCGGCGCATTCCCCCACACGGGCAACGCGGCTGCGGGCCTAACCCTACAAAACTGCCAGCCACCACAACCATTTCACTGTAGGTGCGTCACCCCTACTAAAGGGCCGATCCCGCCGACAGGCTGTCTACCGGAATCCGCAGCTACGGGAGAGACGATGACATCCGCCGGGACCGCCCCCCGAAACCCAGTCATTGCGGCGGCCGCCGTCTTGCCGCGCACGGGCGACCGCGTGTTCGCGGCCCGCCCCGATCAGGTGCGCGAGGCACGCAAGTTCCTCAGCGCCATCCTGGCAGGCTCTCCGGTGGCCGACGACGCCATGTTGTGCGTCTCGGAACTAGCCAGCAACAGCATCCTGCACAGCTATTCCAGCAAGGCGGGCGGTACATTCACCGTCCGCGTCGCCGTATTCGATGGCCATTGCCTGTACATCCAGGTGCAGGACGACGGCGGCCCATGGCAGGAACCCGCGCACGACGACGGCCGCCCGCACGGCCTGGACATCGTCCGCGTCCTAGCCGGCGACTGCGGCAGGGACGGCGATGCCTTAGCCGGCTGGGTCGTGTGGGTGCGCATCGACTGGCCCGCCCGCGATCCGCGGCCAGCCCTTCTAGAGCCGCGGCGCTGATGACCAGCCCGCGCCCGACGAACCCGAACGGCAGACCGCCGCCAGGATCAAGCACGAACACCCTGGGCTAATACCCGGCTTCTGGAGACCATTCGTCGGCGAAGGTCTCCATCTGGCGGATGACCAGTTCGGTTAGCGCCGCAGTCTCCATAAATGATATGTCTTAATCTGGTAACCGGGATTATCAGCATTGCGTTTAACTCGGACATCGGCGGCGCCGCCATGCTCCGGTGTGGCTGCCGGTCGCGGTAGTCTTGCCCTATGGCAGGTTGCCGCCGCCTTCTCAGCAAGCCGCGCTGACGACGTACGGTCAGCGCGGCAGCCCCTCATGTCTGAGGGGCTTTTTTGTTCCCCCGGACTTCCGCCAGCCCCGATGAGGACGCCATGAGCGAGGACGCCACGCCAAGCCCGACCGGACCGCAAGCCGTTGGCGCGGACCCCGCGCTGCCGTTCCGGTATGACGCCAGGCTCGCGAACGAGATCGAGCTCGCCTGGCAGGACCGGTGGGAGGCCCGGGGGACGTTCCACGCGCCGAACCCGGTGGGGCCGCTGGCCGCCGGGTTCGAGCGGGTGGCGGATCGGCCGAAGTTCTACGTGCTCGACATGTTCGCCTATCCCAGCGGCAGCGGCCTGCATGTCGGTCATCCGCTCGGCTACATCGGCACCGACGTCTACGCCCGGTTCCTGCGGATGACCGGGCACGCGGTGCTCCACACCTTCGGATACGACGCGTTCGGGCTGCCCGCCGAGCAGTATGCGATCGCCACCGGCCAGCATCCGGCGGTCGCCACGAAGGGCAACATCGAGATCATGCGCCGGCAGCTGCGCAGGCTCGGCCTCGGGCACGACACCCGGCGCGAGATCGCGACCACCGACCCGGGCTTCTACCGGTGGACCCAGTGGATGTTCCTGCGGATCTTCGGCAGCTGGTTCGACGAGGAGCAGGGCCGGGCGCGGCCGATCGCCGAGCTGATCGCCGACTTCGAGGCCGGAGTGCGGGCACCGGAAGGCACTGCTAATCCCGGCGGCCTGCCGTGGGCCGAGCTTGATGAGGTAACCCGGCGCCAGCTGGTGGACGCCCGCAGGCTGGCCTACATCTCCGAGGAGATGGTCAACTGGTGCCCGGGCCTGGGCACCGTGCTGGCCAACGAGGAGGTCACCGCCGAAGGGCGCAGCGACGTGGGCAACTACCCCGTCTACCGGCGGCCGCTGCGGCAGTGGATGCTGCGGATCACCGCGTACGCGGAGCGCCTGCTGACCGAGCTGGAACCGCTCGACTGGCCGGAGCCGGTCAAGCAGCTGCAGCGGAACTGGATCGGCCGCAGGGACGGCGCGACGATCACGTTCCCTGTCGCGGGCGGCGACGCGAGGCCGGGCTCGGCGCTCCGGACCGATGTCTTCACGACGCGGCCGGATACGCTGCCCGGCGCCACCTACCTCGCCCTGGCCCCGGAGCATCCGCTGGCGGGCACGCTGGCCGGCGGCCAGGAACTGGCCGAGGTCCAGGCGTACCGGGAGCGGGCGCTTTCGATGGGCGACCGGCAGCGGGCGGCCGACCGGGCTAAGACCGGGGTGTTCACCGGCTGCTACGTCATCAATCCGGCGACCGGCGGGCAGATCCCGGTTTTCGTCGCCGACTACGTGCTGCCGGGCTACGGCACCGGGGCCATCATGGGGGTTCCCGCGCACGACGAGCGCGACCTGGCTTTCGCCCGCCGCTTCGGCCTGCCGGTGATCGCGGTCGCCGCACCGGCTGGCCAGGAGGACCCGGTCGGGCGTGCCATCGCATGGCTGGAGGAGTCAGGCCACGGCGTGCGCCGCCGGACGTACCGGCTGCGGGACTGGCTGTTCTCGCGGCAGCGTTACTGGGGCGAGCCGTTCCCCATCGTCTATGACTCAGCCGGCCTGCCGGTCGCGCTTCCCGACGAGCTGCTGCCGGTCACGCTGCCCGAGATGCCGGATATGGCCGACGTTCGCGCGGGGCAGCCGGACGGCCCGGACGGCGGCGACGAGCGGGACGGCGGGGACGATGAGCCGGTGCCGCAGCTGGCCAGGGCCGCCGGGTGGGCGGACGTCGAGCTTGACCTCGGTTCCGGGCGCCGGGGGTACCGTCGCGAGCTGAACACGATGCCGCAGTGGGCCGGCTCCTGCTGGTACTTCCTGCGCTACCTGGACCCGCGGAACGACGATGCGTTCGCCGATCCCGTCATCGAGCGGTACTGGATGGCACCTGCGGGCGCAGCGCCCGGCGACGGCGGCGTGGACCTGTACGTCGGCGGCGTGGAGCATGCGGTGCTTCACCTGCTGTACGCCAGGTTCTGGCACAAGGTGCTGTACGACCTTGGTCATGTCTCGACCAGGGAGCCGTTCCGGCGGCTGGTCAACCAGGGCTACATCCTGGCTGACGCGTTCACCGACGCGCGCGGGATGTACGTCCCGGCGGCTGAGGTAGAGCAACTGGCCGACGGCAGCTGGGTACGCGGCGGCGAGCCGGTGACCCGCCGGTCAGGGAAAATGGGCAAGAGCCTGAAGAACGGCGTGAGCCCGGATGACATATACGCCCGCTACGGGGCTGACACGCTGCGGCTGTACGAGATGGCGATGGGCCCGCTGGACGCTAGCCGGCCCTGGCATACCGACGACATCATCGGCGTCCACCGGTTCATGCAGCGGCTGTGGCGCAGCATGGTGGACGAGGAGACCGGCGAGCTGACCGTCGATGACAGCGCGCTGGACGAGCAGACGGCGCGGTTGCTGCACCGGACCTTGCGCGCCGTGCGCGACCACTACGCGACCCTGCGGTTCAACGTCGCCAT
>DATGVY010000126.1:0-2191 GCA_035299845.1 Streptosporangiaceae bacterium | reverse complement strand
TAATCCAGCAGGACGCCGTCCAGGCGGCGCCGGGCCCACGCCTCGTACTCGGCCTTGATCTGCTGGCAGATCGCCGACACGGTGGACTTGGAGATCGCGGCCTGGTCACCGAGGGCATCAGCCAGGGTGGCCTCGATGTCGTCGTTGAGGGTTCGGCCTGCGCGACGTAGACGCGGCCTACTGAGGAATGCGTGTATGCCACTCCCGGTCGATCTGTCGCATGAGTGCTGGGTAAACAACCCGGTGCCGGAACGGCCTGATGAGCGCCATGTATCCGTTCCCGAGCCGGCCGCGTGGCTTGACGTAGACGGCCATCTGTCCTCGGTAGCGGCCTTCGCCTTGATCGACCCAGGCCAGGTGCATCACGGCGTGCACGGTCTGGTTCGACAGTTCCGCGGCAAATTCGACGTCGGTGCGATAGAGGGGGGCGAAAGGCAGGGAGCCGAAAACCAGATCCGCCGCCGTGTTGCGCAGGTCGTCTGGCAGGCGGCCAGTCAGTGAGGCCTCGTTCGTACCCGGAATCGGCAGCTCGCCGGCGGCATCATCCCAGCCGAACCAGCTGCCAGGGCGAAAGCGGACACGCCACAGCACGCGGGTCGCGAGGGATTCCGCGCTGGCCGGATCCCCGGAAATCATGAGCTCGAGCAGCGTCTGGAAGTCCTCGGCACCACCGTGCACGGGAAGGGCCCAGACATCCTCCACAGTGAAGTCTGGCGCGATTTCGCGGATACGCCAGGGGCGAGATTCGTGTGCAGCGTTCGGAAGCCTCATGCTGATCCTCGCTCCATACGAGATCGCATGGATGGCAGGCAAGTCGCTTGCATCCGTCAAGACAGTGCCGTACAGGTATGCCGCTGGCCAACGTCCCGGCATGGTGGCTGTTCTGCTTGCATCTGCCCGCCCGTCAGTAGGCAGCGAAGCGGGTGGCGTCGGGTTCGGCCATGAGCCGGCTGGTGCGGGGCATGAGCGTGTTCCACCGGTAGTCGGCCGCGATATCGGCGAGTGCCTGGACGGCGCGGCTTCGTGTGCGGGCTTGTTCCAGGAGGGTGATCGCGGGCCGCGCGAGCGGGATGAGGTGCTTGATGATGCTGTCGGGTATGCCGGCGCGGTCGCATAGTTCGTCGCCGAAGAAGAGCCTGCCGTAGCCGTGCAGGATGGTGCGGGCCAGTGGCTGGATCGGTGCGGGCAGGCCGGGGAAGTCCATGGTCACCAGCGGTTGCATCACGGTCTGCGTGGATTGCGGGTCGACGTTGCCGCGGGCGGTCCGCAGCATGAAGTAGAGGAACGCGCGCTGCTCGCTGAGGGTGACCGTGAGCAGGTCGGCGGGCACGCCTTGCCGGTAGGCCGCGCAGGCGGAGAAGTGGGCGATGCAGTCCTGTTCGTGGCCGGTGAAGCGGTAGCCCAGCCGCGCGGCGGCCAGCGCCGGCATGACGTTGAAGGTCAGCGACGCCATGAGGGTGTCGGCCTGCGACAGCGGTGCGCCGTAGATCGTGGTATCCCAGCTGCCGTGCCGGTGCAGGCGGGCGCGGATCACGGCATGGGTCAGGCGTAGCCGGGTGGCGTTCTTGCAGCCGTCGCCGAAGCGGCCATAACCGCCGGGAGCGAATGTGCCCAGGACGAATTTGGCGGTCTCGGACATGCGGCGGCTTGGGTGCTGGACGGTGCGGGCACTGGCGGCTAGTGCGCGGGCGGAGCCGGGCACGATCGCGCCGAGGTAGAAGCCAGCGGCCATCCCGAACCCGGTGATGGTGATCGCGCCGATGCGCCGCAGGCAGCGTGCCCCCTCCTCGACGCGGGTCATGTCGATGGCGGCCGGGAGCTGGTCCACGCTAGCCACGAAGTCGGTCAGCTCGGGTGGCTGGCCGGTGACCGAGCCGATTCCGGCCTGCAGGGCCTGTTCGAGCTGCTCCCGTCCGCTGCCGCGGTGATTGCGCAGGCGCGCCACCCAGGCGTCGGCCAGGGTGTCGGTGGCGTGATATGCGTCCAGATACCGGGTCACGGTCGCGGTGTCGAGGTCGCAGTAGTCGGTGCGGGCGTGCGGGAGCAGGAAGTCGATGAGCCCGGAGAACTGTTCGGAGGCGAGTGACACCCGCGAGGGAACCGCGCCGGCCGCACGCGCGGTGATCGCATCGGCGCCGACGGCGCCGCCCGTCATGAGCGGGATCCTGTCCGGCCGGGACTGGCGACGGCC
>DATGVY010000125.1:0-1604 GCA_035299845.1 Streptosporangiaceae bacterium | reverse complement strand
CCAGCCGCTGGCCTGCCTGGTCGATGACGCGCAGTGGCTCGACCGGGCCTCGGTGCAGTGCCTGGCGTTCGCGGCCCGGCGGCTGCTGGCCGAGCCGGTTGCCGTGATCCTCGCCGCGCGCCAGCCGGACGACCACGATGAGCTGGCCGGCCTGCCCGGGCTGACCGTTACCGGGCTGGGCGATGCCGACGCGCGCGCGTTGCTGGCCTCGGCGGTCGGCGGGCGGCTGGACCCAGAGGTGCGTGACCGGATCGTGGCCGAGACCGGCGGCAACCCGCTCGCGCTGCTGCAGCTGCCTCGCGGGCTGGGCCGGGCCGAGCTGGCGGGCGGTTTCTGGCTTCCCGACCCGCGGCCGCTGGCCAGCCGCATCGAGACCAGCTTTCTCCGGCAGTTCCGGGCGCTTCCGCGCCAGACGCAGCGGTTGTTGCTGACCGCGGCGGCCGAGCCGACCGGCGACGTGACCTTGTTGTGGCGCGCGGCCGGGCTGCAGGGAATCCCAGACGACGCCGCGGCAGTTGCCGAGGACGCCGGGCTGATCGAGCTGGGCGGGCGGGTGCGCTTCGTTCATCCCCTGGTCCGCTCCGCGGTCTACCAGGTGGCCTCCGCAGGGGAGCGGCGGGCAGCGCACCGGGCATTGGCCGAGGCGACCGATCCGGACGCCGATGCTGACCGGCGGGCGTGGCATCTGGCCCACGCCGCGCCGCGGCCTGATGAGCCGGTGGCCGCCGAACTGGAACGTTCGGCCGGCCGGGCGCAAGCGCGCGGGGGCCTGGCCGCCGCGGCCGCGTTTCTCGAGCGCGCGGCAGCGCTGACACCGGACCGGGCCCCGCGGGCCGCCCGTGCCCTGGCCGCGGCTGCGGCCAAGGTCCAGGCGGGCGCGTTCGAGGCGGCGGGGAGGCTGCTGGGCATGGCCGAGGCCGGGCCGCTGGACGAATCCCAGCGTGCTCGTGCCGATCTGCTGCGGGCTCGACTCACCTTCGGGGCAAACCGGGGCAACGACGCCCCGCCCCTGCTGCTGAAAGCGGCCAAACGGCTCGAAGCCATCGATGCCGGTCTTGCGCGCGGCACCTACCTGGACGCGCTGACCGCCGCGCTGTTCGCGGGCCGCCTGGCCAGTCCCGGGGGAAGCTCCCGGGAGGTGTCACGGGCAGCGCGCGCCGCACCGCGGCCGTCGCACCCCCCCCGCGCGCCTGATCTGCTCCTGGACGGGTTTGCCGTGCACTTCACCGAGGGGTACGCGGCGGCAGCTCCCATCCTGCGGCGGGCGCTGAGCGCCTTCGACCGGGAGACGTCCGCGGAGGTGGAGCTTCGCTGGCTGTGGCTGGGCTGCGTCGCGGCCAGCCATCTGTGGGACTACGACCGGTGGGACAGGTTTTCCCGCCGGCACCTCAAACTGACGCGTGAAGCCGGCGCGTTCAGCGAGCTGCCCGGCGCCCTCGGCATGCGTGCACACGTGCTGTTTGTCGCTGGTGAGCTGGCCGCCGCGGCGTCACTGGTCGAGGAAGTGCAGGTTGCGGCAGAAGCGACCGGCATGAGGCTCGCGCCCTACGGTGCCCTGGGCCTCGCCGCGTTCCGGGGCCGCGAAGCCGAGACGGCCGCGCTGG
>DATGVY010000124.1:0-2245 GCA_035299845.1 Streptosporangiaceae bacterium | reverse complement strand
GGTCCCCCTGGTTGACAGGCAGCCCGGTGGCCTGGTGCTGAACACTGACGATCTCCGGTGCCCGGCGGGCCTGGAAGTCCCGTAAGCGCGGGTCATGCTGGACATGCCTGCCGAGGCGTTTCCCCTCGACACTCTGATCGGGAAGATGGACAACCAGTGTCCGTGGCCATGAGAAAGTCCCCGTATATGGCCAAGTCGAGGTCCTCGCTGGTGGCCAGTTAAAAGTCCCCATCCCTCGTTCGCCGTGTCGGCCGGGTTTGTGAGGCCTGGGCGGCGACGGTGGCGGTGTCAGCCAGTCACCATCACCGCCCAGGGAGCTTCTATTGAAGTCTGCGAGGGATCGGATGGACATCATTTCGGCCTACCGTGAGGCAGGTACTTACCGGGGGGCGGCCGCGATCAGCGGCACGACCCCGAAGACCGTCAGGCGGGTGATCGCCCGGCATGAGGCCGGCGGCGGCGCCCCGGTGCGTTCGCCGCGGGAGCGTAACTACGACGTCGTAACCGCGCTGGTCGCGGAGCGGGTAGGGAAGACCTCGGGCCGGATCTCGGCGAAGCGGCTGCTGCCGGCGGCGCGGGCGGCGGGATATAGCGGGTCGCCGCGGAACTTCCGGCGGCTGGTCGCGGCGCGGAAGCAGTTGTGGCGGCGGGATCATCACCGTGGCCGCCGTCCGGCGGTGTGGTCGCCGGGTGAGCATCTGGTGATCGACTGGGGCGCCGAGGGCGGCCTGCACGTGTTCTGCGCGGTGCTGGCGTGGTGCCGGTTCCGGTTCGTGCGGTTCGCCGCTGATGAGCGTTCGGAGACGACGCTGGCGATGCTGGCGCAGTGCCTGGAGGTGCTGGGCGGGGTGCCAGGCAAGGTCCTGGCCGACCGGATGGGCTGCCTGAAAGGCGGCGTGGTCGCCAACGTCGTGGTGCCCGCGCCGGAGTACCTGCGGTTCGCTGCGCACTACGGTTTCAGGCCTGATTTCTGCGAGGCAAACGACCCTGAATCGAAAGGGATCGTCGAAAATCTCGTGGGGTATGCCAAGAGCGACCTGATGGTGCCCCAGGCGCCCTTCGGCGATCTGGCCGCCGCTAATGAGCGGGCCGCGGCGTGGTGCGCCGAGGTCAACGGCGTGACCCACAGCGAGATCTGCGCAGTCCCGGCCGAGCGGCTGGTCATCGAGCGGGAGCTGCTCGCCGGGTTGCCGTCGCTGCGGGCCAGCATCGGGCGGCTGGTGACCCGCAAGGTGGACCGGCTGTCCTGCGTGCGGTTCGGGTCGGCTCGCTATTCCGTGCCGGTGAGGCTGATCGGCACCCAGGTGGGGGTGCGCACCGATGACGGGCGGCTGCTCGCCGTGGTCACCGCCACCGGCGAGGTCGTCGCCGAGCACATCCTCGTCGCGCCGGGTGAGGCCTCGGTGCTCGATGACCACTACGGCGGCCCGCGGCCCGCGCCGCGGCGGGCCGTCCGGCCGAAAACGGCCGCGGAGAAGGCGTTCTGCGCGCTCGGGCCGGTCGCCGGGGCGTTCATCACCGGTGCTGCCGCGGCCGGGCACACCCGGCTGGGACCGGAGCTGGCCGAGCTGAATACCCTGCGCGCCGCCCACGGCGACGAGGCGTTCGGGGCCGCGCTGGACCGGGCGGTCGCGTTCGGGCGGTGGCGCGCCGCTGACGTGCGCTCCATCCTGGCCGCCGGGCCCGGGACAGCTGATCCCAGGGCCGCCGGGGACGCGCTGGTGCTCGAGCTGCCCGTCGTCCCGGTCCGCCCGCTGTCGCACTACGCCATCGGCGGGCTGTCATGACCGCGGCCGCGCCGCCGCTGGCAGCCGACCTCACCGAGGGCCTGCGGCGGCTGAAACTGGCCGCGATGCGCCGGCTCGCCCCCGAGCTCCTGCTCACTGCGAAGACCCAGCGGTGGGCACCGGAAGAGCTGCTGCGCACCCTGGTCGAAGCCGAGATCAGCGCCCGCGACGCCTCCAACGCCCGCACCAGGCTGAAGAACGCTGCGTTCCCGGTGACCAAGACCCTGGACCAATTCGATCTGGGCGTGTCCTCGGTCCCGCAGCCCACCTTCGCGTACCTGGCCTCGCTGGAATGGATCATGGCCCGGGAGAATCTGTGCCTGGTCGGGCCGGCCGGCACGGGCAAGAGCCACCTGCTGGTCGCGCTCGGCGTCGCTGCCGTCGCGGCCGGGCACAAGGTCCGCTACTACACCGCCGCCGAGCTCACCGAGACCCTCTACCGGGGCCTGGCCGACAAC